>DKYL01000085.1 GCA_002493325.1 Ruminococcaceae bacterium UBA7101 | reverse complement strand
ATCGAAAGAGGTCAGGTTCTTGCTGCTCCTGGCTCAATCAAGCCACACACAAAGTTCTCAGGTCAGGTTTACGTTCTTTCTAAGGACGAGGGTGGACGTCATACTCCATTCTTCAACAACTACAGACCTCAGTTCTATTTCAGAACAACTGACGTAACAGGTGTTATCACTCTTCCGGAAGGCACAGAGATGTGTATGCCTGGCGATAACGTAGTAATGAACGTTGAGCTCATCACTCCAATCGCTATCGAAGAGGGTCTTCGTTTCGCTATCCGTGAGGGTGGTAGAACAGTTGGTTCAGGCGTTGTTACAGCTATCAACGAGTAATCAATTACCTTAAACAATTAAGAGCAAGTCGAAAGACTTGCTCTTTTTGACTGTCGATAAAGTGGGCTGAACCACGCACGAAGATTATTAACAGAAAATTTCTTGTTTTAGATGATTGTAGGGCAGAGGATTGTTTCTGCTGTCAAAACAATTTAAAAGGCTTGCAATTTAAACAAATTGCGAGCCTTTTGTGCGTTTTTCGCCTTTTGCTCGGGGGCAGTACCATTGTACAGCTCCCACTCGCAAAAAAACGAAATTCAGCTCCATTTCTCAACGTCTGTCAGCGTGTAGAATTTGCAATCTGTTTTTCTACATGCTGAGAGCAAGTCGAAAGACTTGCTCTTTTTTTGCTTTTTCTATTGAAGTTTTATTTTTTTGTGATAATATAAACCTGGTGATGTTAATGAAGAAAGATAGGCAGATGTCAGAAAGCCTTTTGCTGGGAATCATTCTTGCTGTTGTCGGCGGATTTCTCGATGCTTATACATACATAATCCGCGGCGGAGTATTCGCCAATGCACAAACAGGTAATATTGTACTTTTAGGTATCAACCTTGCAAATGGCAATTTTTCAAATGTAATTCAATATTTAATACCCATTTTGGCTTTTGCACTTGGTGTTCTTATTGCTGAGGCTGTTAAACAGCGACTGAAGGTAAATCATTTTATTCATTGGCGGCAGATTATCATTGCTTTTGAAATGATTTTTTTGTTCATCTGTGCTTTTATTAAAAGCGGAAATGGCGATACTGTTGTTAATGTAATCATTTCATTTGTCTGTGCTTTGCAGGTTGAAAGCTTCAGAATGATTGACGGAAATACGATTGCAACCACAATGTGCACAGGCAATCTTCGCAGCGGCACAGAGCAGCTATTTTTGGGTATTAAAAATAACGATAAGGCAAGCGTAAAAAAAGGTCTTGTGTATTATAGCATAATAGCCGCATTTGTAGTCGGTGCTGTAATGGGTGCAGTTGTGACCAAGCTGCTTGATGTAAAATCAGTGCTTGTGGCTTTTGTTCTTTTATTGATATCATTTATTCTAATGTTTAAACAAAAAGCAACTAACTGAATTTCAGTTAGTTGCTTTTTGTTTGATTTCATTCTGCATGCCTGACCTCCCTGCATTTATTTTATAATTTAATATTATTTTATTATCAAAGTTTTGTAAAGAAATTATTTTTTACTGTAACTTTCTGCTCTTTTATGTTATAATTATTTTTATATTAATTTGATTTTTATGGAGCAGTTATGGCTGAAGAACTGGAAAATTTAACAGGTATAATAGAAGATATAACCTATCAGAATGAGTCAACAGGCTTTGGCGTTATTGAGGTTGATGCCAAGGAGGAATTTGTAACCGTTGTCGGTGTGCTCGGTAATGTTATGATAGGTGAGGAGGCTGTGTTTCAGGGCGAATGGGTGATTCATCCAACCTTTGGAAGACAGTTTAAAGCCGTGCGTCTTCAGCGTACTCTGCCTGCTGATGCTTCGGGTATGCTCCGTTTCCTTTCGGCAGGTATTGTGAAAGGTGTACGTGAGGCTACTGCAACCAAAATTGTTGAGCGTTTCGGAGCAGATACCTTTCGTGTTATCGAAAATGAGCCTGAGCGTCTTGCAGAGATTAAGGGCATTAATAAGTCAAGGGCTAAAAAAATCAGTCAGGATTTTAAAATGCAGTTTGCAGCACGTGATGTTATGAATGGTCTTGCTGAATTGGGATTAAGCCAGCAGGAGGCATTTGACGCCTATAATCTGTATAAGTCAAATGCTCTTGATATTATAAAGGAAAATCCATATGCTTTTGTTGGTGAGGCTGGTGCATTCACCTTTGAAAGGGCTGATGAAATCGCTTTTGCTCTGGATGAGCCGCCTTTATTTGATTATCGTTCTCAGGCAGGTGTGGTTTATGTTGTAAGACATAATCTGAATAACGGTCATACCTGTCTGCCGAGGGAAAGTGTTATCAAGCCTGCAATGTCGCTGCTTGACTGCAGTGAGGATGATGTTGAAATTGCCATTGATAATGCTATTGACGTTCGGCAGCTTATCAGTGAGGATATTGACGGCAGGGATTTTTTGTTTTTGCCTGAAATTTATCGTGCAGAGTCAACCATTGCAGAGCGTATTCAGGTTATGCTGAATTTCCCGCCGCCGCAAAAGGATATTACAACCGATGAGATTTTAGCCTTTGAGCAGCTTAATGATATTGTTTTTGATGAAAAGCAGAGAAGGGCTATCGAAATTGCGGTTAATAAGGGTATGCTTATTTTAACAGGCGGTCCCGGTACAGGTAAAACCACAACGGTTAAGGGCATTATCAGCCTGATGAAAAACAGGGGGCTTGATGTTGCCCTGGCTGCACCTACAGGCAGGGCAGCCAAAAGAATGAGCGAGCTGACAGGCTATGAGGCTAAGACCATTCACCGCCTGCTTGAGGTTGAATACAAGGACGGTGCAACGGAGCCGAGCTTTTGTCATAATCTGAAAAATCCCCTTGAATGTGATGCGGTTATCGTTGATGAGCTTTCTATGGTGGATGTGACAATATTTGCGGCACTGCTTGATGCTTTGCCCTTATCCTGTCGTCTTATTATGGTTGGTGACAAGGATCAGCTCCCCCCTGTGGGTGCAGGGAATGTGCTTGCCGACTTAATTAAAAGCGGTTTAATCGGAGTAGTAAGCCTTGATAAAATATTCCGTCAGGCTATGGAAAGCCGAATTGTTTCCAATGCGCACCGTGTTGTTAATGGTGAGATGCCTGAATTCTGCAATGACTCAAGCTCGGATTTCTTTCTGCTTAACGAGGATTCACGCTATAATGCACCGAAAAAGCTTGTCAATCTTGTAATAAACAGAATACCTGCAGGCTACGGTTACAATCCGCTTACGGATATTCAGGTGCTTTGCCCAAGCAGAAAGGGTGAGGTAGGTACTGAAAATCTGAATGCACTTTTGCAGGAACGGTTAAATCCACCGTCACGGGAAAAGGCAGAAATCAGAAACCGAGGTTACATACTCCGTGAGGGTGACAAGGTTATGCAGATAAAAAATAACTACGATGTCCCTTGGTTCAAAAGTGACGAAAACGGCACAGGTGTGTTCAACGGCGATATAGGTATTTTAACACGCATTGACAAAGCAAATGATATTATCAATGTTCAGTTTGATGACAGGGAAGCCATGTACAGCATTGAAAATGCAAAGGAAATTGAGCTTGCCTATGCGATGACAGTGCATAAAAGTCAGGGCAGTGAGTTTGATGCAGTGGTTATTCCTACTATCAATACACCGCCAAAGCTTGCTTACAGAAATTTATTTTATACAGCCTTGACGAGAGCAAAGAGTCTGCTTGTGATTGTAGGCAATCAGGGTTCAATAAAGGCAATGGTTGACAATAATAAAAAAAGCAGAAGATACAGTGCACTGATTCATTTTCTTTATAAGGATAATTCAAATCCTTTTGAATCTTGACATTATGTGCTTTTTAAAGTAACATTAATATATTAATTAAATATTTAAGGATTTTATTATGTTCGGATATGATTTAGGTATAGATTTAGGTACCGGAAGCATCGTTATATCGGTTGTCGGCAAGGGTATTGTGCTTGACGAACCGTCCTATGTTGCATATGATACTGAAAGTGAAAAGGTTATATATGCAGGCAAAAGAGCTTATTTACTGCAGGGCAGAGAGCCTAAGGGTGTAGAGGTTGTTCAGCCTATTGTCAACGGTGCTGTCAGCAATTATTCACTTGCCTGCCAGATGGTAAGGCATTTTATCAATAGAGTTATAAAAAGAAATATTTTCAGACCTCGTGTGGTTGCAAGTATTCCGTCAATCAGTACCGATGTTGAAAGAAGAATTTTGATTTCAGTTATTATCAATGCAGGGGCTAAGTCGGTTTGTCTTATTGAGGAAAGTCTTTGTGCTGCCTTCGGTTTCGGTATTGATCCGCTTAACCCGGGTGGTGTGTTTGTGATTGATGTGGGTGCAGGCACGACGGATATGGCAGTTGTTTCACAGGGCTCAATCAGCCAGAACGAAACGATTAAGATTGCGGGTGACAGCTTTGATGAAGCAATCGTTAAATATATCCGTGACAAATATGATGTTTTAATCGGACTCAGAACGGCAGAGGATATTAAGAAAAATATCGGCTGTGCTGTTTACCGTGACAATAATGTTACTATGCTTGCCAAGGGAAGAAATCAGACAACGGGTTTGCCGGAGTCTGTTGAAATTTCAGGCAATGAAATCTGCGATTGTCTGAAACCGCAGCTTGATAAAATAGTGAACACAGCTCTGGAGCTTTTTGAGCGTACCTCACCACAGCTTGTGAGTGATATCACAAACGGCGGTATTCTGCTGACAGGGGGTTGTTCACAGCTATACGGGCTTGACAAGCTGATTAGTGAAAAGCTTAAGGTGCAGGTTACTGTTCCTGTTCATCCTGATTTATGCGTTTCAAAGGGCTGTGAGTCAGCTTTGAAAAAAATGAGCATACTTGATAAATACGGCTATACCTTTAAAACAAAGGAAGAGGTTAAAACAAGATAACTGAATATAAATACAGAATAGGAGGCGGCACTGTGGACAGATTTTCAAAATACAATCCCAAGGCTGCCTTCTCCTTTTTTCTGATTGAGATAGTATTGACTATTGTTATTTTTAACCCGATTATGCTGGCAATATCCTTTTTTTCAGCCTTTGTGTATAAGCTAAAACTTGAGGGCAGGGCAGCCTTTTTATATCTTTTAAAATTTATATTGCCGCTTATCGCGCTTGTAGCAGTATTTAATTTTGCTTTCTCACATTACGGGATGACTGTGCTGTTTACTTTTCGTGATATGAATTTTACGGCTGAAAGTCTTTTCTACGGCTTCACACAAGGGCTGCTTTTAGGCAGTGTTATTATGTGGTTTTCAAACTATGGCAGGGTTATCACGGCTGAAAGATTTATTGCCGTTTTCGGCAGGATTATGCCAAATACGGCACTTATCTTTTCTATGGTGCTGTCTTTTATACCGAGACTCAGAAAAAATGCAGGCGAAATAAATGATGCAAGACAGCTTATCGGCAGTGAAGGCAAACTGAAAAAAAGTATAAACAATTTTTCCGCACTGATTACAATGACACTGGAGCAAAGCATTGAAACCGCTGACTCAATGAAAGCCAGGGGCTATAATAAGGGCAGAAACATTTATATGAAATACCGCTTTTCACTGAATGATTTGCTTTTAATGCTGTTTTCATTTTTATCAGGTGCGATACTTATTATGATTAAGGCAATCGGTTATCTTGACTTTTTGTTTGATCCTGTAATTAAAATGAAGAATGTGCCTGTTTATGCAGTGCTTATTTTTGCGGTATTGTCGTTACTGCCTGTGATTATTGATTTTCTGGAGGATATGAGATGGTTTTATTTAAAACGGAAAATTTAACATTTGCATATCCGCATGCAACGGAGCACGCACTCAGCAATGTTAATCTTGAGATTAACAAAGGGGACTTTATTGTGTTAATGGGCAGAACGGGCAGCGGCAAATCGACACTGCTAAGGCTGCTCAATCCTGTTCTTGCTCCCTTCGGAAAAACAGAGGGCAGCATTGAGATTAAAGCGAAGAAGACGGGCTATGTGGGGCAGAATCCGGATATAACCTTTGTGAGCGAAAATGTTCGCTCTGAGCTTGTTTTTGCGCTTGAAAATCAAAGAATGAGCAATAACGATATTGCTTTAAGGCTTGGTGAAATATCATCCTTTTTCAATCTTTCTCACCTGCTTGACAGAAATATAAGCGATTTGTCAGGCGGTGAAAAGGCAACAGTCGCAATAGCTGCTGCTATGGTTAATAATGCAGATGCGGTTATTCTTGACGAGCCGACAGCTCAGCTTGACAGCAAATCAGCCTATGAGCTGATTAATCTGCTGAAAAGAGTGAACGATGAGCTTGGTGTGACAGTGGTAATCACAAGTCATTTAAGTGACGGACTGATTGACAAATGCGACAGACTGATTGTTCTTGAAAAAGGCAGTATTATTTTTGATGATAAGCCTGAAAATGCTTCTGATGCTGTATTGCCCTTTTATCCGCTTTCCGCACAGCTTTTTGACGAAAGACCTTTAACTGTCAGAGATGCTGTTGCGTTTGCATACAGGCTCAGCGAAAAGCCTTTGAAATCAAGCTCCATTTCCTCGGAAATCGTTAATCTGAAAAACATAACCTTTGCCTATGAAAAGAAGGGAAGGGATATTCTTGAAAAGCTTGACTTTAAAGCATATGAGGGTAAAATACATTGTATTATCGGTGCAAACGGCAGCGGTAAAACAACGCTGTTAAAGATAATTGCAGGTATTAAAAAGCCTTACAGCGGTAAGGTCAGGGTTAACGGCAGGGCTGCCTATCTTCCTCAGAATCCGCAGTTTCTTTTCACAAAGGATACTGTAGGGGAGGAGATTGATGAGCAAACCGCTGACAGATTCGGACTCGGCGACAAGCTTGGAATGCATCCCTATGATTTAAGCGGAGGACAGGCTCAGAAGCTGGCTATGGCAATTCTGTCAAAGCAGCAGTATGATATTCTTTTGTTGGATGAGCCGTCAAAGGCACTTGATGTTTTTTATAAAAAGGAGCTTATTGCTTATCTTAAATCTCTCGATAAAACGATAATTATCGTTTCACACGATCTGGACTTTGTGGGTGATATTGCCGACTATGTTTCATTTTTATCTGACGGCGTTATAACGATTGCAGGTGAAAGACGTCAGGTGCTTTCAAGCCTCAGCTATTATACAACGCAGGTAAGGCGAATAACCGCAGCCCATTTAACCTCTGCCGTATCAACGGAGGATTTGCGATGAAAAAGCTGATTGCTCTTATTTGTGCCGTAGCAGGAATGCTTGTGCTGGTTATGTGGCAGCTTTTTTCAGCAGATACAAATTATTATCTGATAACCGTTATCATTCTTATATTATCCATGCTCCCGTTTTTTGTATCATTTGAAAAAAGCCGACCGTCAGCAAGAGAATTGACGCTGATTGCAGGGCTGATTGCTGTTGCTGTTGTCAGCAGGGCGGTGTTTTACCTTATACCCCAGGTTAAGCCCATAGGGGCTGTTGTTATAGTCTGCGGTGCCTGCCTTGGTGCAAAGCGTGGTTATTTTATCGGTGCAATGTCTGCTTTTCTGTCAAATTTTATTTTCGGTCAGGGCATATGGACACCCTTTCAGATGGTTGCACTTGGTATTGTGGGGCTTGCTGCAGGCTTGCTGTTTAATGAAAAGGCAAAACGTGTTCCTATGGCAATAGCAGGCTTTGTGCTCTGCTTTGCAGTTTACGGCTTGATTGTCGATTTAAGCTCCGTGCTTATGATGACCAAGGATTACAGTGTAATGTCTGTTCTGTCAATATATGCAGCAGGTGTGCCCTTTGGCTTAGTCTTTGGTGTTTCAACAGCCCTGTTCCTTTTGCTGTTCGGTGAAGCATTTGCAAAAAAAATTAATCGTATGGTTATTAAATACGGTATTCTGGAGGATAAGAATGAATAACGATATTTTTACAAAGCTCTCAAAGCTTGCTAAAATTATGTCAATTCTCGGTGTGTGCACCCTCGGTATTAATCCTGCCTTTGGTGTTATGGGTATCACAGTGGGTCTTGTGTTTAAATATAAGGGCGTTCAGCTTAAGGCTGATAATGTAAAACGCCTGAAAACGGCATTTGTTCTCGGCATCATTTCACTTGCTATGTTTGTGATTGATATTATTGTTGCAGTTCTTTATGTGAACAGATAAATTTTATTAGAAAAATAAGCCCTTATTAGTTGAATAATTCTGCTGTATGTGATATAATTCGATTGTTATATTTTTAACAATCGAATTATATTTTGTGTATAAGAGGTAATGAATATGGAGCAAAAAGCAAAAATAATTGCTGTTGCAGGAAAAGGCGGTGTAGGAAAAACCTCCATTTCTGCAACGATTGTCAAGCTGCTTGTTGAAAAGTATCCTGACAAAAAAATTCTTGCTATTGATGCTGACCCTGCTGTCGGTCTTTCAACAGCTCTTGGAATTGATGTGAAAATGACAATTGATGACATCAGAAAAGAGATTGTATCAACCGTTGAGGACGGTCAGACCAAGGCTGCAATTGAGCTGCTGGGTGATGCGAGATATAAAATTTTTGATGCACTTGTTGAAACGGACGGCTTTGCTTTTATTGCTGTCGGCAGACCTGAAAGTGCAGGCTGCTACTGCAAAATAAATTCCTATCTTAAAGAGGTTATCAGTCTGCTTTCAAGTGAATTTGATTATGTTATAATTGACGGTGAGGCAGGTATTGAGCAGATTAACCGCCGTGTTATGGAAAAGGTAACACATCTTTTGCTTATTACAGATGCAAGCAAAAAGGGCACACAGGTTATCAATACAATCAAGAGCGTTGCTGACGAGCTTGTAATGTATGAAAAAATAGGTGCAATTGTTAACAGACTGCCCGACGAAAATATAATTAAGTATATTGATACGCAGGGTATTCCTGTTTTGTCATATATACCGTCAGACTCAAACCTTGCCATATTTGATATTGAGGGTAAGAATATTATTACTCTGCCCGATCAGTCCAATATTGTTAAGGGTGTGACTGAGGCTCTTGAGAATATTGAGCTTATCTGATTATGAAAAGGAGAAATTATGAAGGATTTAAAATATCTTATTGAATTTGAAAATCTGCTTCAGGAGGCAAACAATGAGCTTGTGCAGCAGGCAAAGGCTGACGGCAAGCTTTGTCTTGCATACACCTGCTATCATATCCCTGAGGTTTTGCTGAATCTTGATAACTGCTTTTCAACAAGGCTCCGTGCACCGAGAACAGGCTCAATGGATATTGCTACATACTATATGAGCTCATATCTTTGCGGCTTTTCAAAGGCACTTGTTGAGCGTGGTATTGAGGGCGGCTATAATCATCTGAATGCATTGATAGGCTCTGAGTCCTGCTCTGAAATGAACCGCTGCTATGAGCATTTTGAGCTTCTTAATCTTGTTGATAATGATAAGTTTTTTGTTTCCATTGCGGATATTCCGTTCAAGATTATGCCTCATACAATCAAGCATTATAAGCGTCAGCTTCAGACTAAGCTGCTCGATAAGCTTCGTGATGTATATGGTGTTGATATTTCGGAACAGGCTATGCGCAAAGCGGTTGAAGAGCATAATGAGGTATGCAGACTGATAACGGAAATCGGTGAATACCGCAAGGAGGAAAATCCAAGAATAACAGGCTATGAATTTCACGTTATTTGTCTTGTTTCCTATGTCTGCCCCAAATATCTCATTATTGATAAGCTTAGAGAAACGGCTGAAGAGCTGAAAACAAGAGAGCCGGACAAAAAGAAAAATTATCGTGCAAAGATAGTTGTTGTCGGCTCTGAAATGGATGACCCCGATTTTACAAAGCTTATGGAGGAATCGGGTGCACTTGTTGTTGCAGACCGTTATTGCTTCGGCTCACTCCCCGGCAGAGAGGAAATTCAGCTTTCCGATGACGGCGATGTGCTTGAGGAAATTATTCTTCACTATATGAAAACAAGCGAGTGCCCCCGTTATATGAGCCATGATAAGGTTGAGGGCAGAAAGGAATATGTAAGAAAGCTGGTTAATGACTATCATGCTGAGGGTGTCATTTACGAACAGCTTAAATTCTGTGAGTACTGGGGTTACGAAAGAGCACTTGCATCCCATATTATTACAAATGATTATGGTATTCCTTCGGTATCTGTTGACAGACAGTACACTGCAAATGCATCAGGTCAGCTTAGAACACGAGTACAGGCTTTTGTTGAAAGCCTTGAAATCAAAAGAATACAGAAGGAGGGAGCAGTCAAATGATAAGCAAGCTAAAAAATCTTTGGAGAAACCAGCCTAAAAATCTCGGTAAGCTCCACGAAGACAAAACAGGTCTTCTGAAGCACAGAGAATGGCGTGGTATAGCAGATACGCTTTATGATTATTACAGATGGCTTATTACCTGGAAGGATATGGGTGTTATGGTTGCCAAAGCACCGATTTCAAGCGTAAAGGGTATCTGGAACTATCGCTGGATGGCAAGCTATCTGTCAGCACCTGCCTGGATTGACCGCCATACAGAGGGATTGCGCGGTCCTCAGCTCAGGATGACACATCTTCACTTTAACGGTCTTGTTAAGCCTACAACAGATATGATTAATTATCTGCTTGCAAATGACAAGCATTTTCATAAAAATTCAAAGATGTCTGACAGAACAGTAAATGTTGATGAAATTTTTTCATCAGAGATTATGGCAGGCTTTCCGAATCTAAAGGACAATCACGTTTCAACTATTCCGATTTTCCTTTCTTCCATGGTAGATCAGAATATTACACCTCCGTATCTTGATATTACAGAGAGCTACGGTGTTCCTGCGGATGTATGTCCTCTTCCGTCTGCTGAGGCAGGTGTTGCAATCAATGACGATTATCCGATGCTCGGCAAATGCGCAATAACCTGCAATATGCCCTGCGACGGCTCTGTTATGAACTCTGCTTATATTGACAGGCGCTTTAATATTCCTACACACGTAATCAATGTTCCGCTCCGATATAATGAGGAGGAAGCACAGGAATATGCTGTTGAGGAAGTTAAGGAATGTATAAAATTCATTGAAAGAGAAACAGGTGAAACCTTTGACTGGGACGCCTTCTTCTCTGCAATGCGGGAATATAACAAGCAGCTTGATTATGAGATTCAGAAATGGGATGTAAATAAAACAGATTACCCCCAGATGACGGGTGCTACCTTCTGGCTTTACCGTCTTTTCTATTTCCATATTTCAGGCGGTATGGATAAGCGTTTCCTTAAAATTGACAAAAAGGTCAATAAGATAATGATGAAGGCATATGAAAATAAGGTTGCCTGCTCAAAGGAAATGCGCCACAGAGCCATTGTTTGGTCCTGTCCTGCAAACTACTACACAAGCCTTGCCAACTGGCTTGAAAACTGCTGGGGCGTTAATGTTGTAATGGATATGGAAACCATGATTTCCTATATCAAATATGATACCGAGGATAAGGAAAAGGCTCTCGGCACCTATGCTAAAACACTCCAGCGAACAACTATGAGAAAGCACACCAAGGGCGGCTATCAGAATGTTGTTGACGAGCTTTGGAGAATCGTTGAGGAATACAATGCAGATATGGTTATTATGTATGACCAGATTTCCTGCAAGGGTATGGACGGACTGGTTGGTATATTTGATGATCAGGCAAGGGAAAGAGGCATTAGCTTTATCTGGGTGCCTCAGGACCTTATGGACCCACGCACGATTTCACGCCGTGATATGCGTGAAAATATTAACAAGTATATGACAACCGTTCTTCAGGAAGAGCCTGTTGATCCGACTTTGGTTGATTTTGATGATACATTGTCTTGGTAATGAAAGGTAGGGAAATACATATATGAAATATTTTGGCGGATGTGATGTAGGTTCAACCTACACAAAATGTGTAATACTTGATGAAAACGGCAAAATTGCCGCAGATGTAACAAACAGAAGTAAAATCAATCCTGTTCAGTCGGCTGAAATTGCAATGGCAGATGCTGTTGCAAAGGTTGACGATTTAAAGTCACCTGAGGAGCTGACCTATCTTGTCGGTACAGGCTACGGAAGGAATAAGGTTCCTTTTGCGGACGAAAATATTTCTGAAATAAGCTGTCACGCAATGGGTGTTCACGTGACGAATCCGAGCGTTAAGGCAATTATCGATATCGGTGGTCAGGATGTTAAGGGCATTGCCATTGATACAGACGGCACAGTTAAAAACTTTGCAATGAATGATAAATGTGCAGCAGGTACAGGCAGATTTTTTGAAGCAATGGCGAATGCTTTTGAAATGACGCTTCCCGAATTTTCAAAGCTTTCACTCAAGGCTAAGAACACGATTCCAATTACTGCACAGTGCACGGTTTTTGCTGAGAGTGAGGTAATCTCACTTGTGGGCGAGGGCAAGCCAATGGATGAAATTGCTGCAGGCATTCAGCTTGCTGTTGCAAAGCGCTGCTTTGTAATGGCTAAAAAAGCCGGTGCAACAGACAGCATTACACTTACAGGCGGCTGTGCAAAGAATGACGGCTTAAAGCAGGCAATTGAGAAGGTGCTCAAAATCAAGGTGGTTGATCTTTCTATTGACCCTCAGCTTATGGGCGCTCTCGGTGCTGCCGAATATGCAAGACAAAAGGGTCTTGCAAAGAACAGATAAGGAGATAACTATGAAAATTTTTAAGGCTATTGGAGCACTTTTTGCTGTCATTCTGGCTCTTTTCGGTGTCACCTTTGCTGCCTATTGGTTCAATCTGGATATGAAGCTTGTCCGTAAGGTTTACGATGCACTTCAGCCTCATTATGATAATCTTGAAAAGGACAGAAAGCTTTAATGAATTTTTTTGATGATTTACTTAAAGAGGTTGATGAATGTATTTCGGGATTTGAAAAGAAATCCTATCAGCTCGGCAGGGCGTGGGAGGACGCAGGCAGAAACGAAGTGGTTCTGCAGCGTGATGCCCGGTATGAGCTTGATGGTGTTGGCTTTAATGTTGTAACATCAAAGAACATCGGTGATGATGAAATTATTATAATCGGTGATGATTTGAATGAAATTTCATCTGACAGAAAATTTGCAAGAATATCATTGATTCAGATTGATGATATTGCTGACGAGCAAAAGGCGTATAATCTGATTAAGAAAATTGAGTATTCAAAATATCATTATTATCCGAAGGGCTTTATGATAAGAACAGCATCAAGCTCTCATAAGGAAACTGTCAGAGTATCAAAGGCTGCACTTTCTAAGGGACTTTCCTTTGAGGGTGTTGGTAATGTTCTTATAAATAAATATAAGGAAATTGATGCTGTATGTGCAGTAAAGCTGATTTATGTTACCGATAAGGCTGCTGACTATGACAGATTTGAGAAAGCAGCAAAGCGTAATTATGATATTGCCGAAACGCTCAATCATATTATGAATACTGTAAATTTTGACTGCACAACCTGTAATCTTAAACCCATTTGTGATGAGGTTGAGGGTATGAAGGAGCTGCATTTCAAAAATTCAATGAAATAATGAAAAGCACTTATCTTATGCTGATTGGCATAAAATAAGTGCTTTTTTGTTTGGGCTATTCGGCTTTTGAAAACTGGTCTTTGCCTACAAAGCAAAGGGGACATTCAAAATCCTCAGGAACATCCTCCCATTTGGTACCCGGGTCAATTCCGCCTTCAGGGTATCCCTGTTCCTCATTATATTCCCAGCCGCATATTTCACATACATATACCATAATAACAACTCCTTATCTGTTTTACGGTATTACTATTTACAGAAACATCCAACTTATTCTGTTGTAAAATAATTACCGAAAAAATTTTAAATCTCTATTGACAAAACTGTTTTAACTGTATATACTGTATATGAACAGTAGAAAGAGAGGCGAACAGATGTTTATAACGATAGATAATAAAAGCGGTATCCCGATTTATGAACAGATTTACAGCCAGATAAAAAATCAGATTATCAGTTCGGCAATAGGGGAAAATGAAATGCTGCCGTCCATACGCTCCCTTGCGAAGGATTTGCGTATCAGCGTTATCACCACAAAGCGTGCTTATGATGAGCTTGAACGTGACGGTTTCATTTACACCGTTGCAGGCAAAGGGTGCTTTGTTGCACAGAAAAATACGGAACTCCTGCGTGAAGAAAATCTGAAAAATATTGAATATCATATTGAAGAAATATTAAAGCTGTCATCGGGCTGTAATCTTACAACGGATGATATTGTTGAGATGATAAGAATTATGGAGGAAAAATGATGAACGCAATTGAAATTAAAAATTTGTGTAAATCCTATAAGAGTTTTAAAATTGATAATCTTAATCTGACACTGCCCGGCGGTTATATTATGGGTCTTGTGGGTGAAAACGGTGCAGGCAAGAGCACTACGATTAAGCTTATATTGAATATGGTGCATAAGGACAGCGGAACAATCACTGTGCTTGGCAGAGATAATTGTGATAATTTTGAGCTTACAAAGGAGGACATTGGTGTTGTTCTTGATGAGGTTGGCTTCAATTCGCTTTTTACTGCAAAGGACATAGATAAAATAATGTCACATACTTATAAAAACTGGAGCAGCGAGCAGTTTTATGCGTATCTCGAAAGACTTACATTACCGACTGATAAAAAATTCAAGGAGCTGTCACGAGGTATGAAAATGAAGCTGGGCATTGCTGTGGCACTTTCACATAATGCAAAGCTGCTGATTCTTGATGAGGCGACCAACGGACTTGACCCCGTTGTACGTGATGAGGTAACGGATTTATTTATGGAATTCACAAGGGATGAAAGCCACTCCGTGCTCATTTCCTCACACATAGTGTCGGACCTTGAGAAAATCTGCGACTATATTGCATTTATTCACAAAGGCAGGGTGATTCTCTGTGAGGAAAAGGATAGGCTCAGAGAGAATTATGTGGTCATAAGCTGTACGGAGGAACAGCTTGGTGAGCTTAACCAATCGGCTGTTATCGGAGCCAGAAAAAATGCTTACGGTGTAACAGCAGTTGTAAAAAAGAATGAAATACCGACAGGCTTTGCATTTTCGCCTGTAACCATTGAGGAGCTGTTTGTGTTTATGTTAAAGGGGGAGAAATAATGAAGGCGCTTTTAATAAAGGATTTTTATTTGATGATAAAAACCTGTAAATTGTTTTTAATTATGATTTTGGCAATATTTTTTATGGCTGTCTTTTTTCCTGAAAGAGCAGCAGTGTATCTGTATGCTGCTATTTTAATGGGAATGCTTTCGCATAGTCTGCTGGCTATTGAGGAACGTGACGGCTCGGATAAGTATTATCTGATCTGCCCTGTTTCTAAAAAGCAGTTAGTAGCTGAAAAATATGTTCTTTCTGTCATTTTCGTTGCTGTGATTTCATTGGCAATTGCAGTGCTTGAGGTTATTAAGTCAACAGATATAAACACGGTTTTCTTTATTCTTTCTCTTACGGTTTCTGTAGGACTGGTATTCCCCTCGATAAGTATGCCGATAATGTTCAGATTCGGCTATGCTAAAGGAAAAATACTTTTTATGTGTCTTGGAGGACTGATTGGTGCCAGCAGTGCTTTTATAGTAAATGCAGGAAGCTTCGTTGTTGATTCTCTGGCATTGGAATTAAATGGCTTTGTGCCGTTAATTTTAATTACCGGCTCTGTTGTGATTTTTGCATTGTCCTGTTTGCTTTCAATTAAATTGTATCAAAAGCGTGAATTTTAATTGTATATAAGCTAAAAGCCTTGCAGTGTTTTCGTGCTGCAAGGCTTTACTTTTTAATATTCGATTTTTATTTCATTCAGCCCTGTTTTTCCTTCAAGTTCGGTTATACCTTTGCCCGTTATGAAAATCAGATTTTTTACATTGCTGTTTTCAAATTCTTTATCCTGCTCCCATACAAGCTCAAAGCTTCTGCTTTTTGTATCGGTTTTTATTTTCTTTATATTACCGCATATGGCAACAGGGTAGGGTCTGTCAAAGGTTCCCTTCAGCTTTTCACGTTCTGCATCATAGTTCCAGTAAATACTGCTCCACTGATATTCCTCAAGAATATTCATTATGTAATCCACATGCCTTACCCAGTGACTGCCTGCAGCACCGCCGCCCCATTCACCCATAATAACAGGTACATTCATATTGATTTGATTTTCTCTTATATGTTCCAGTATGGAGGCTATTCTGCCGTTGCTGGAATATTTGTTGTACAGCGGTGAATCCACAAAAATATCATAAGCGTGGGGTGAGTATATGGAGTTTTCTCTGAAATCAATTTGAAACGGAATACCTAAATTTGAAAAATAATTGTGTTCAAAAAGACTTGCCGTATCCTTCAAAATTGCATTTTTGCAGAGCTTTTCAATAAATGGCTCATAATAATTTTTATTGAAATCAGCGGTGTATTTTTCAAGACCGTTTACAGCCTTGTCAAAATTCTCTTTGTTATCCATTGTTTCCAGAAGTCTTTTTATATTCTTTGGTGATTTGACTGCTCTGAGCATTTTTAATGCCATACCGATAAAGCCTGCCTTGTCATTCACGGACTGAAAGCAACTAAGAAAATTATATCTGACACCGAAAACAATGTTAAAGATATTGCTTATAAGCTCGGTAAAAATGATTCTACCGTTTTTATGTACATAAGGCTCGTTGAGCCAGTCCATTCCGATTATATTGCTGCATTCATTGAAACAGGCAGCATAATATTTCCATGTTTCAATAAATTTGTCCTGAATACCATTTTTATTTCCCCAGAAATCATAAAATGCCTGCTGAACACCATCCATATAAAAATAGCCCTCAGCCCATATTAAAAATTCTCTTTTCAGTTTGATTTCTTTATCCAACGCCCATTTCGGTGCACCGTCACCTGACTTTGGTCCTTTTGTGAATAAATCCTGATGCATATCAAGAATCACATAAATTCCGAGCTTTTCACATTCCTTAACAAAGTGCACATACTCCGCTATCAGCTCAGCGTTATACCGCTTTTCCTCAGGCTCAATGCTTGCCCAGGTAACGCCGAACCTGATCAGATTTACACCGTCCTTCAGCAGCTTATTTTTCAGCTTTTTGATGTTATGCTCTTTTCTGAATTTATGAGGAGAAATTTCACTTTCCTTGCAGCAGATATTTATACCGCGAAATATTCTTTGCCTGCCTGAGTTATCACGTATAACGAGGTTATCACAATAGAATCTGTCCATAAAATATACTCTCCTTTAATCCATTATATCGTTAAAGGAGCGTTAAGTCAATCGGTCTGTTTTACGCTATCTTTTTATTACGTCAAGCACCTTGAACACGACACCGGACAGAGCAAACCACGCTATGGAAAAGGGCAGGCAAATCTGCCCTAAAAAGTTCAGCGGCACACGTGAATAATCCCACACCTTTTCATCAAGCAGAATATTGAACACTACGCCGAAGAGCAGTTCAATTCCTGTAATTATCAGCATACCTATAAGGCATTTTAACCAAAAATTAAGCTGGTAATTCCTGCTGATGAAGTAGAAGGTGCTCATTACAATAGCACCTGCAAAAAACATAGAGTAGTGTGTTCTTCCTCTGTAAAGTATTTCAATTAAACAGTAGCCGAAGCCGCCAATCAGTGCGGCAAAAAAATATTGTAAAAATGTTCTCATATTTGTATTATTATCTTTTTTGTGTTAGAATACTCATAGCAAATTGAGGTAGGTGAATATATGAATTTGTCAGACAGTGCAAAAAAATTAATTCATTTAATAAGCAGTGCAGGCTATGAGGCTTATGCAGTTGGTGGCTGTGTCCGTGATTTTTTAATGCAAAGACCCTGTGATGATATAGATATTACAACATCTGCAACGCCTGATGAGCTTGAAAATATATTAAGTGATAATCATATAAAATTTATTGAAACAGGCATTAAGCACGGTACGGTTACTGCGGTTTTGGAGGACGGCTCTGTTTTTGAGGTAACAACCTTTAGAACTGAGGGGGCATACAGCGACAGCCGACATCCCGAAAGCGTCAGCTTTGTCACTGATATTAATAAGGATTTGGCACGGCGTGATTTTACAATCAATGCCATTGCCTATAATGATGAACAAGGCTTTGTTGACCCGTATGGCGGACAGGATGATATTGACTTAAAAATAATCCGTGCAGTAGGGGATGCCGATACACGCTTTAAAGAGGACGCACTGCGTATTATGCGTGCTGTGCGCTTTGCATCCGTGCTTGGCTTTGCTATAGAAGAAAAAACAAAAAAAGCCTTGTTTGCCAACAAGGAGCTTTTGAAAAACATATCTGCCGAAAGAATTTATACCGAGCTTTCAAAGCTGCTTATGGGTGATTATGTTTATAATGTTTTAGTTGAATATAAAGAAATTATGGCTGTTATTATTCCTGAGCTTGAGCCGATTTTTTATGTTGAGCAGAATACAAAGTGGCATATTTATGACGTGTGGCACCATACTGCAAAATCTGTTGAGCAGGCACCTGAGGATTTGGCGCTTCGTTATACAATGCTGCTTCACGATATAGGCAAGGCATATACGAAAACCACCGATGAAAACGGTACAGACCATTTTAAGGGTCATCAGAAAATCAGCGGGGAGTATGCATTAACAGCCTTGAAAAGGCTTAAAGCACCGAATGAGGTGCTTGACCGTGCAATGGCGGTTATTCCGATTCACGATATGCACATCGGTATTGAGGAAAAAAATATAAAAAAGTGGCTTTCAAGGCTTGGCGAAAGCACCCTGCGTGATTTAATTGCGGTTAAGCGTGCTGATAAGCTTGCACAAAATCCCGAAATGATAGGCGAAGAGATGGCGCGTCTTGTTATTACCGAGGAAAAGCTGAATGCCATAATTGCAGCAGGCGAGCCCTTCGAGGTAAAAAATCTGGCTGTCAACGGCAATGACATCATGGCTTTAGGCTATAGGGGAAAAGAAATCGGTGTTGTTTTAAATACGATTCTGGAAAAGGTGATTGACGGAGAATTGCCCAATGACAGGGAAAATATAATCCGTTTTTTAACAGACTTTAAACTTTAACCGAATTGTAAAGCTTTTGCGGTTGCTATCAGTTTATAATTATGTTATAATTTTAACAAAGACTATTGTATGTTTTTATAACTTGCTTTAATCATATATCTTAAAAGGAGGAAATTATGAGTAAAGAACAAAAAGCTATGGCTTTTGTCAATATGTACGGCGTGCTTGCAACTCTTGAAAATCTCTGCGAGCTTGACAGCGAGGCTAAGGCAGTCTGTGCAGCATTGAAAAAGCCTGTTTCAATCTGTTTTGATGTCAGCGGAGGACCCTGCTGTACCTTCCATTTCACAAATACAGGCTGCAAAATGAGTGAGGGCAGCTACGGCTGTACCTGCAAGATGAGCTTTTCATCACCTGAAAAATTCAATGCACTGATTGATGACAGTAAGCCGGGTATTCCCACCAAGAATGTTCCTCAGGTGCTTTCATTCCTGCTGGGACCTTTCACTAAGCTGACTGACAGACTTGTTAAGCTTCTTAAACCAAGCGAGGCAGATTTAAAGGACAGAGCCTTTTTTGAGGAGTCAACAATCCTTACTTTCTACACAATTGCAGGTGCACTTTCAGCTCTTGCTAATTTTGACTCTATTTCAAAGCAGTCTGCACTTTATACTGTTGACGGTGATGTTTCAATCGGAATTACTGATGTATGCTATGCTACACTCAGAGTCCGCAACCATAGTTTCCAGACAATTAAGGAAAAGCCTGATACGCCAAGGGCTATAATGGAATTTAAAACAATTGACCTTGCCTATGGTCTGTTCACAGGCACAGCCTCCACAATGGCTGAGCTTTGTGCAGGCAATATCTATATGGCAGGTATGATTTCAATGGTTGACAATATTAACAGAATTCTCGACAGAGTTGCTGTTTATCTGGGTTAAGGAGGTAATGCATAATGAGTAAATTCCCTGAATATAAGCACGAAAAATCACAGGAGTGGTTTAACCGTGCGCTGAATGCAATCCCCTCCGGTGTATACGGTCACCTCGGTCCGTCTGAGGGTTTGTTTTTACCGATTACAAAATGGCCTTTGATGTCACAGAAAGCGAAGGGTACATATTTCTGGGATGTTGACGGTAATAAATATCTTGACCTTATGTGTGCATATGGTCCTAATGTTCTCGGCTATTGTGACGATGACGTTGACGCAGCAGCTATGGAGCAGCTTAAAATCGGCAACTGCACAACCTCACCATCCTACAAAATGGTTGAGTGTGCAGAGCTGTTAAAGGATACAGTTGCAATGGCTGACTGGGCATTCTTTATGAAGAACGGCTCTGATGCAACAACCTTCAGCGTAATGTGTGCAAGAGCGCATACAGGCAAGAAAAAGATGATGTTCTTCAAGGGCTACTACCACGGTGATTTCCAGTGGGCACAGAAGGTTGACTACCCCGGTATTTTACCTGAAGAGGTAGAGAATAACATCGTTGTTCCTTGGTTTGACCTTGATGCTATGCAGGCAGCTTTCGATGCCTGCGGCGGTGATGTGGCAGGTCTTATTGCGCAGCCATATGATCACGGTAATTTTAAAGATAATGAATGTGCTACAAAAGAGCAGTGGGCAAAGGTTCGTAAGTTCTGTGACGACCACGGTATGGTGCTTATCATTGATGACGTAAGAACAGGCTTCAGGCTTGACCTTGAGGGCTCTGACCATTACTATGGCTTTAAGGCTGACTTAATCTGCTTCTGTAAGGCACTTGCCAATGGCTATAATATGTCTGCTGTCTGCGGACAGGAGCATATGAAGAATACGGCTTCCTCAGTTGTTTATACAGGCTCTTACTGGATGAGTGCTGAGCCGTTTGCCGCTTGTCTTGCTTGTATTCCTAAAATGAAAAAGCTGGATATTCCTACAATGTTCAGAGAAAAGGGTATAAAGCTGACCGAAGGCTTGAAAGCAGCAGGTAAGGAGCACGGCTTTAATCTTGTGGTTTCAGGCGAGCCTGCACTCTTCTATTTAAGAATATCTAACGATGACAGCCTTATGCTTCATCAGGAATGGATTGCCGAGTGTGTATCAAGGGGTCTTTTCCTTGCATCACACCACAATCACTTTATCAATGCGGCTTTGACGGATGAGGATATTAAGCTTGCCATTGATATTGCAGAGGATGCTTTCAGCGTTGTTGCCGCTAACCATCCTGAATTACCATTAAAATAAAAGCATAATTATTTAATTATAAGGGGGAAATTTTATGCCAGCTAATTTTAAGCCATTTGATAAAAATGAGTGGCTGCGTCTTGAAAAAAAGGCAGATGAGCTCAGAAGATTTACAATCCAGACTGCTGTATGGGGCGGTTCGGGACATCTTGGCGGCTCTATGAGTGCTATGGATGCTATGACCATTCTTTATCATCGTTTTATGAAGGTTGATGTCAAAGAGCCGAATATGGCAGACCGTGACAGATTTATTCTTTCAAAGGGTCACTGTGCAGTGGGCTATGCTCCGCTTCTTGTTGACTATGGCTTTATGCCTGTTGACGAGCTTAAGATATTCAACCTCACAGGTGCTAAAATCGGTATGCATCTTGACTGTAATAAGGTTGTCGGTGTTGACTGCTCAACAGGCTCACTGGGTCATGGTATTTCGCTTGCTGTGGGCTTTGCGTTAGCAGGCAGAGTCAACGGTATTGACTATATGAACTATGTTCTCACAGGTGACGGTGAGCTTAACGAGGGCTCTAACTGGGAAGCTGCAATGAGTGCTGCTCAGTTCAAGCTTTCCAATGTTGTTGTTCTTGCTGACCTTAACAAATGTATGATTGACGGCAGAGTTGATGATGAAATGAAGGTTGAGCCTGTTGACAAAAAGTTTGAGGCTTTCGGCTTCAATGTAATCCGTGTTGACGGTCACAATTTTAAGGAGCTCAATGATGCTATTGAGGCTGCAATTAAAAATCATCAGGACGGCGGTGATAAGCCTACTGCTATTTGTATGGATACATATAAGGGTGAGGGTGTTGACTTTATGAAGGATAATTACCTGTGGCACTATGGCTCACTTGACGAGGAAATGGTTAAGAATGCTTATGCAAGTCTTGACAAGTATTATAAAGAACGCTGCGACAGAGCAGAGAAGGAGGCGTAAGCTATGGCTGGAATGACATATACAATGACAGATACCACTAAGCTTTCAACTGCTGAGTGTTATGGTATCGCACTTTGCGAGCTTGGCGAAGAGCATAAGGATGTTGTAGCCCTTACTGCCGACCTTGCAAAATCAACTAAAATCGGTATGTTCGGCGAGCATTTTCCTGACAGATTTTTCAATGTCGGAATTGCTGAGCAGAATCTGTTCGGTGTAGCAGCAGGTATGGCTAAAAACGGGCTTGTGCCTTTTGCATCAACCTTTGCTATTTTTACTGCGGCAAGAGCACTTGATCAGATTCATACAGATATCTGCTATCAGAATGTTCCTGTTAAAATTATTGCTACACACGCAGGTACTTCCTTCGGTCAGGCTGGCTCAACACACCATTCACTGATTGATATGGCTTGTATGAGAGCACTGCCGAATATGACCGTTATCTGCCCTTGTGACGGCAGTGAAACCTATCATGCAGTTAAGGCTGCTTATGATATTGAGGGTCCTGTTTATATCCGTATAAACCGCGGCTTTGATCAGGTAATCTATAAGAATATTGACGACTGTAAATTTGAGTGGAACAAGGCTACTCTTATGAATGACGGTACAGACATTACAGTAATTGCCTGCGGCTCCTGTGTATTTGAGGCTATGCAGGCAGCTCGTATGGCTGAGGCTGATGCAGGTCTTAAGGTGCGTGTGCTTAATATGCATACGATCAAGCCTATCGATGAGGAGGCTGTTCTTTCTGCTGTTATGGATACACGCAGAATTATCACTGTTGAGGACCATGAGGTTATGGGCGGTCTTGGCTCAGCCGTTGCTGAGGTTGTTGCGAAATCAGGCAAAGCCTGTGCCTTTAAAATGCTCGGTCATCAGAATGCATTTTCAACCATCGGTCTGCAGGAGGATTTGCTTGCTATGGCTAAGATTGATGCCAATGGTATTAATGAGGCTATTGCTGAAATGATGCATGCTGACTTTGAGGCTGATGATGCCTGGGATGACGAATTTTAAGGAGTAATCATATGGCAAGTAATGAAACAAGATACACCAATAAGGTGTTTATGGCAGGAGCTTTACCGCTTCTTAAAACGATTGCCACGGATGTGCCCGAGCTTAAGAAAAAGTTTGAGGGTGTTAACGCAATCTATCAGGTTTCAGCAAAGGTGAATGCCGAGGATAAAGAGGCTGTTCATTTTATTGTAGAAAATGGTGAATGGTCAGTTAAGCTCGGTGAATATCTCGGTCAGAGCAAAATTGACGGTGAGCTTGCTTTTTCCTCTATGGAAAAGATGAATGCCTTTATGAAGGGCGATATGTCTAAGCTCCCTAAAATGAAAATCAAATCCTTTGGCAAGTTTATGAAATTTATGATGGTGCTTTTAAAGATGTCATCCCTTCTTAATATTAAAACTCCGCCTGAGAATGATGAGGCGCTGTCACTACTTCTTTGTAAGCTGTATTTCTATCTGCTTTCATCCGGTATTTCACAGCTTAATAAAATGGGTCATCCTGCTGTTCACGACTGGGCACTTAAAAGCCCTGACAGATGCTATCAGTGGGCAGTTGAGGGTCATCCTGAGTGTACTGCTTATATGCGTGTCAAAGCAGGCAAAACAAGAGCAGGCAGGGGAGAGTACAAAAGATCAAAGCCGTTCTTCTGTATGAAATTTGACTGTGCAACTTCAGCTCTTAAAATTCTGCTTGGCACAGGTGATATGTTCCAGATGACAGCCAACAGCCAGCTCATTATGGAGGGCGCTCCTGAGTTTGGCGTTCAGATTGGTGACTTTATGATGATGGTCGGCGATCTGGCAAAATAATATAATAGCCAGTATATTTTTTCATATATACTCCTTTCTTTCGGCAGCTCTGCGGGTCTTTGTGATTTGCAGGGCTGTTGATTTTTTCTATACCATTGAAATCGGATGAATTGTGTGCTCCTCAAAGGGATTGAAATGCGATAAGCCCTTGTCACAGAGTGCCGTGCCCTTTTGCACACAGTAATTGCCGTAGCGGTCCTTCAGCTTATCAACGGCTTTTTCCAACCGTTCAAGTTTTTCTCTTCGTTCCACGGTTTTGTTTAAATCAAATTGCGGTACCATATCATAATCAAAATCAGTAACGCTGAGTCCTATACTTCTTATAGGTGTGCTCCAGTCATAATTCGCTGTGAAAAGCTCCATAGCATATTTTATAAATTCATTGCTCACACTTGTGGGGCATGGCATTTTACATTGTCTTGTAAAGGTTTCAAGCTCGTTTGTCCTCACGGAAATTGCCAGTGTAACCCCCTTTAAATCGTGCTCTCTCATTCGTCTTGAAACACTTTCTGCAAGTACGGTGAACACAACCTTAACATCATCATTGTTTATTAAATCCCTTGGCGTTGTTGTGGAATTCCCGATACTTTTGATTTCTCTTGCCAGTTCCTTATGCCTTACAGGTGAGCAGTCCTCTCCGCAGGCATAGCGGTGCAGTGTTTCTCCATTTTTACCGAAAATGCTTTTTAAAAATTTAACATCTGCATTTGCCAGGTCACCTATGGTGTAAATACCATAATAGTTAAGCTTTTTGGTGGTTGCCTTTCCAATCATCATCATATCACTGCAGGGAAGTCCCCACACGATGTCCTTATAGTTATCCTTATTTATGACTGTTATGGCATCAGGCTTTTTGTAATCTGAGCCGAGCTTTGCAAAAATTTTGTTAAAGCTTACGCCTATGCTGACAGTTATGCCGATTTCATTTTTTACCCTTTCACGTATTTCCTCGGCAATTTCTACACCTGATTTAAACCAGTCACCTGTGACATCAATCCAGCATTCGTCAAGTCCGAAAGGCTCAATCAAATCCGTATAGTCCTCAATAATTCTTCTGACTTTTTGTGAAAATTCAACATAAAGGGGAAAGTTGGGCGGCACAATTATTAAATCCGGACATTTTTGCTTTGCCTTCCATAAGGGCTCTCCCACAACCAAACCATATTTGGATGCAATTTCATTTTTAGTTAAAATGATGCCGTGCCTTGACTTCTCACTGCCGCCCACAGCAACAGGCTTATCCCTCAGCTCAGGATGCAGATAGCACTCCACACTTGCATAAAATTTATTGCAGTCAATATGTAAAATCTGTTTTTCCATATCAATCACTCCAAGACAAACGTTTGTTTTAATTATAAAACGAATGTTTGTTCTTGTCAATGGGAAATAATATAAAATATAAGTAATACAGACTATATTACGTAATTAAAAAAGGAACACCAAAGGTTTAGCTAAACCTTTGGTGTTCCTTTTTTAGGGCAGTCCTGATTGCAGCAGAATTTTTTAATGTTTGTTTTTCCCTTGAATGCAAGCTCAATCGGAGTAATACCAAGCTCTTTTAAATATTTCACCGCATTATTATAAATTCTTTTGTTCTGAAAAGCTTCAGGTGAATGGGCATCAAAGCCGATAACCACCTCGTTGCCTGTTTCTGCCGCGATTTTCCAGAATCGTTTATCAGGGTAATTCCTTTTCTGTGAAAAGCCAAGCAGATTAAATTCAATAGGATATCCTGTTTCCTTCAGCCTTTGGCAGAAATAGGTCATTCTTTCGTTGTAAATTTCGTCACTGCCTGTGTATTTGAACAAATCGGGATGAGCAATGTATAAGAATTTTCCCGTTTCCATTCCTTTAATTGCCTGCTCAATATACTTATCAAAAAGTGTTAAATTATCTGTTGGATTACCGCTGTAAAATGCATATGGTTCATATTCATTATCAGTAAAATGCTGACCGAGAATAAAGTATTCTGCACCGCAGTCCTCAAGCCATTTTACAGTTTCGTCAAAAAGCTGTGGGAAATATTCAAGCTCAAATCCGATATGGATTTTAATTTTATCCTTATACTCCTCTCTGAGCAAGTTGATTGAGTTTATATAGTCCTCCACATCTTCAGGGAACATTCTGTAGGTTGAATAATAGTCCTTTATTGGGAAAATCATTGGTGCATGGTCCGAAAAACCAAGCTCCGTTATTCCTGCTTTTATTGCTTTTGTTACATAATCTCTGTCCTTGCCGAATGCGTGTCTGCATCTGGTTGTATGTGTATGATAATTTTTCATATTAATATTATATCCTTAATATACTGCTTAATCAACAGCTTGAATAAATTTTTTGAATTAAAAAATTAAAATGAACAGCAAAACCTCAGAAAATAAGTTCTGAGGTTTTTACTATACTTAATATTCAATTTCACCTGTATAAACAAGGCTGCAGTCGCCTGTCAGTGTAACCTTTTCGTCAGTGTAGTTAACAATCAAATCTCCGCCTCTGACTTTAACGGTTATGTTCTCGCCCTTTTTGCAGTATCCGTTTTCAACTGCACAGATAACGGCTGCACAAGCACCTGTACCGCAGGCAAGGGTTTCGCCGTTGCCTCTTTCCCACACTCTCATTTTAAGGGTGTTTGAATTAACAACTCTGACAAATTCGGTGTTAATTCTTTCAGGGAAAATCGGTGCAGTTTCAAACTGTGGTCCGATTTTTGCAACATCAACCTTATCAACATTGTCAACAAATACAACACAGTGTGCATTACCTACTGAGCAGCAGCTTATATGCACCTCTTCACCGTTAATTGTGACAGGTCGGTTGATAACGCTTTCACCATCAAGGAGCACAGGAATATGCTTTGGTTCAAGCTCAGCTTTGCCCATATCAACAGTAACAGAAGATACCTTGCCGTTTCTTGTGTAAAGTGAAAGATGTCTTATACCTGATGCAGTTTCAATATCAATCTCTGTTTTGTCAACCATTTTGTTGTCATAAAGGTATTTGCCTACGCATCTGATTGAGTTGCCTGCCATCTTTCCTTCAGAGCCGTCGATGTTGAAGATACGCATTTTTGCATCTGCAACCTTGCTTTCCTCAATGAGCACAATGCCGTCGCCGCCGATACCCTTGTGCCTGTCGCTGAATTCAATGGCAAAGCTTTCGGGGCAGGTAATGATTCCACACTGATTGTTAAAGAAAATGTAGT
This sequence comes from Ruminococcaceae bacterium UBA7101, assembly GCA_002493325.1. Lineage (GTDB taxonomy): Bacteria > Bacillota > Clostridia > Oscillospirales > Acutalibacteraceae > Eubacterium_R. The sequence continues at coordinate 9,794 of DKYL01000085.1, read as the reverse complement.
CATCACAGCAGCCCTGCATCTTTGAGAATTTAAGGCTTCCCTTGCTTTCCCTCATATTATTTATATCCACAAGCTCTGTGTTTGTCTGTTTGTAGCGTGATGCAATGATGTCTGCAACTGCATTTGCAGTGTCAAGTGATGTGATGGTTGCAATGCCAAGCTGATTCGCTCTGTTGTGGAGCCTGATGTAATCAGCAATGGACTTTTTATCACTTTTGCCTGTGTATACAATGTAGTCAAGCTGACCGCTTTCAACCAGCTCCATTATGGAATTGTCATCACGCAGCTTGTTCACAACGGATACTTCAATTCCAAGGCTCTCAATTGCCTTGGCTGTCTGTGGTGTTGCCCATATTTTTGCACCGAGGTCGTCCAGCTTTTTAGCCAGGTTAACGATTTCAAATCGATCCTGTTTGGTGACAGTTATCAGCACACCGTGATTGTCCTTGCTGTGAAAATCTGTCTTAAAGCCTGCTGAAACAAGTCCCTTGAACAAGGCTTCAACAAGATTTTTGCCTACGCCCAGTACCTCGCCCGTAGATTTCATTTCAGGACCAAGCTTGGAGTTGACATCGTTCAGCTTTTCAAAGCTGAATACGGGCACTTTAACAGCGTAATAAGGCGGTGTGCGGTAAAGCCCTGTGCCGAAGCCAAGCTCTTTAAGGGATGAGCCAACCATAATTTTTGTAGCAAGCTCAACCATAGGCACACCTGTTACCTTGCTGATATAAGGTATTGTTCTTGATGCTCTCGGGTTAACCTCAATAACATATAATTCATTCTGATAAATCAGGTACTGAATGTTAATCAGTCCTTTTGTGCCGAGTGAGAGTGCCAGCTTTTCCGATACATCACATATTTTTTCAAGCATCATATCGTTGAGGTTGTATGGAGGATATACTGCAATTGAATCACCTGAGTGAACACCCGCACGTTCAATATGCTCCATAATACCGGGAATTAAAACGTCTGTGCCATCACTGATACAGTCAACCTCTAATTCCGTGCCCATCATATACTTGTCCACAAGCACAGGATTTTCAATACCTTGTGAAAGTATGATTTCCATATACTGTTCAACATCATCATCGGTGTAAGCAATAGTCATATTCTGACCGCCGATAACATAGGACGGACGAAGCAGAACAGGGTATCCCAGTCTGTTGGCAGACGCAAGAGCCTCAGGCAGTGTCATAACGCTTTCACCCTTAGGACGGAAAATGCCGAACTTTTCAAGCAGTGCATCAAATTTCTCTCTGTCCTCAGCCATATCAATTGATTTGGCACTTGTGCCGAAAATCGTAATGCCGTTGTCGTCAAGAAATTTTGTCAGCTTGATAGCTGTCTGTCCGCCGAAGGCAACAACAACACCGATAGGCTTTTCAGCCTTGATGATGTTCATTACATCCTCTTCAGTCAATGGCTCAAAATAGAGTCTGTCACCCGTATCAAAGTCTGTTGATACGGTTTCAGGGTTGTTATTAACGAGTATTACCTCGTAGCCAAGCTCCTTTAATGTCCACACACAGTGAACGGATGAATAGTCAAATTCAATACCCTGACCTATGCGGATAGGTCCTGAGCCTAAAACAATAATCTTTTCCTTGCCGCTGCTTGGTAAGGCTCTTGATTCACAATGATTGTCATAGGTTGAATAGAAATACGGCGTTTCTGCCTCGAACTCAGCACCGCAGGTGTCAACCATTTTATAGACACAGTTTCTGTGATAGGTCAGTGAACCGCCGCTGATTTTCTCCAAAGCCTTATCGGTATAGCCAAGCTTTTTACCCTTGAGGTACATTTCCTCACTTAAAGGCTGACCGTCAATCGCTTTTTCAAAATCAGCTAAGTTTTTCAGCTTTGATAAAAACCACTCGTCAATCATTGTGATACTGTGAATTTCATCAATGCTGATGCCTTCTTTAAGTGCCTTGAATACGGTGAACATTCTTAAATCGTCCTGGTCGTACAACTTTGCTCTTACATCCACACCGTCAAGTGCCTTGCTGTTCAGTGTATCAAGACCGATTTCTGCACCGCGCACGGCTTTCATAACAGCCATTTCAAAGCTTGGTGCAATGCTCATAACCTCGCCTGTTGCCTTCATCTGTGTGCCCAGCTTGCGTGATGCATTGACAAATTTGTCAAAAGGCCATTTCGGCAGCTTAACAACAACGTAGTCCAGTGTGGGCTCAAAGCAGGCACAGGTTTTGCCTGTAATATCATTTTTTATTTCATCAAGCGTATAGCCAAGTGCAATCTTTGTGGTTACCTTTGCAATGGGGTAGCCTGTAGCCTTTGATGCAAGTGCAGAAGAACGTGAAACCCTTGGATTAACCTCAATTACTGAGTATTCAAAGCTTTCGGGATTCAGTGCAAACTGACAGTTGCAGCCGCCCTCAATACCCAGCTCTGTGATAATGTCAAGTGAAGCCGAACGGAGCATTTGATATTCCTTGTCAGCAAGTGTAACAGCAGGGGCAATAACAATGCTGTCACCTGTATGAACACCCACAGGGTCAAAGTTTTCCATAGAGCATACAGCAATAACATTGCCGACACTGTCACGCATTACCTCAAACTCAATTTCCTTCCAGCCTGCAATATAGCGCTCAACAAGTACCTGCGTAATAGGGGAGAGCATTAAGCCGTTTTTGGCAATAATCTCTAATTCCTGCTCGTTGTTTGCCACACCGCCGCCTGCACCGCCAAGGGTGAATGCAGGGCGGATGATAACAGGATAGCCGATTTCATTCGCAATTTCCTTTGCTCTTTCAAGGGTTGTTGCAATGTCACTGGGCACAACAGGCTGATTGATTTTAACCATTGTGTCCCTGAACATCTGTCTGTCCTCAGCCTTGTCAATTGCCTCAGCATTTGTGCCAAGGAGCTTAATGTCCATTTCATCAAGATAGCCGTCCTTTGCAAGCTGCATACCGATTGTTAAGCCTGTCTGTCCGCCGAGTCCGCAAAGGATAGAGTCGGGGCGTTCTTTTTCTATAATTCTTTTAACGGTTTCCTCAGTCAACGGCTCTAAATATATATGGTCGGCAAGTGCCTTGTCGGTCATAATTGTAGCAGGGTTTGAGTTAACAAGTACAACTTCACATCCCTCGTCCTTAAGAACACGGCATGCCTGTGCACCTGCATAGTCAAACTCAGCAGCCTGTCCGATTACAATAGGACCGGAGCCGATAACAAGTACCTTTTTTATGTCTTTATTAAGAGGCATTATGATTATCCTCCATCATACTGATAAATTTGTCAAATATAAACCTTGTGTCAAGGGGTCCTGAGCAAGCCTCAGGATGAAACTGAACAGAGAAAGCCTTTTTGTTCTTATAGTCGATTCCCTCACAGGTTTCATCATTGGCATTGATGTAGCTTACGGTTCCGCCTGCATTTTCGACAGTTTCATTAATAACAGCGTAGCCGTGGTTTTGTGAGGATATGAAGGTTCTGCCTGTTTCAAGATTTTTAACAGGCTGGTTAACACCTCTGTGACCGTATTTCAGCTTCGTTGTTTTTGCTCCCTGTGACAGTGCTAAAAGCTGATGACCAAGGCAGATTGCAAAAATCGGCTTTTTGCCCACAAGCTTTTTGAGCTCCTCAATAGCCTCAACATTTTCAGCAGGGTCACCGGGTCCGTTTGAAAGCATAATTCCGTCAGGGTTCAGAGACAAAATATCCTCCGCCTTTGTGTCATAAGGCACAACAGCAACATTGCAGCCACGCTTGTTCAGTTCACGTACAATGTTTTTCTTTGTACCATAATCTATCAGCACAACATTGTGTTTGTGCTCATCCGATGCACGCATATAAGGCTTCTGACAGGAAACGGTTTTAACTGCCTTTGTGATTTTATATTCCTTGATTTTTTCAATGTCGGCATTTTGCGGATTGCTTGTGATAACGGCATTCATAACACCTGATTCACGGATAACCTTGGTCAGTTCTCTTGTATCCACATCATAAACACCGACTATGTTGTTGTCAATGAGGAATTTTTCAAGACTGTAATCACAGCGGAAATTTGACGGGCTTTCACAGTATTCACGCACAATGTATGCACTGACTGCACTGCCCTTGCTTTCCATATCCTCATCAATAAAGCCGTAGTTGCCGATAAGGGGAAAGGTCTGTATTACAATCTGACCGAAGTAGCTTGGGTCAGTGAGTGTTTCGATGTATCCGCCCATACCTGTGGTGAATACAAGCTCGCCTAAAACCTCGCCCTTGGCACCAAAGCTTCTGCCCTCGAAAACATCGCCGTTTTCAAGGCAAATGTAAATTTTATCGTTCATAATTATTTATCCTATTATAGAAATTGTTAGCTTTTAAATTATTGGATTTTTGCGTTAGGCAAGTAACGATTCATAACGCAAAAAGACATAATTTATCCTAATAATTTAACAAGCACAGCCTTCTGTGCGTGCAGTCTGTTTTCAGCCTCGTCAAAAATTTCGTCTGCGTGTTCCTCAAATACCTTTGCGGTGATTTCTTCTTCTCTGTGCGCAGGCAGGCAGTGAAGCACCATTGCGTCAGCCTTTGCCGCAGCCATAACCTCGTCATTAATCTGGAAGTTCTTAAAGATTTTTTCTCTTTCAGCCTTTTCCTCTTCCTGACCCATGGATGCCCATACATCCGTGTAAATAATATCAGCATCCTTTGCACAGGCAAGAATATCGTCACTGCACATAAAGTCGCCGTTTTCCTCAGCCCATTTCATAATTTCAGCATCAGGCTTGTAGCCGTCAGGGCAGGCAATGGCACAACTCATACCCATTGTGATTGCACCTACAATAAGACTGTTTGCCATATTGTTGCCGTCACCGATAAAGCAGAATTTTAATCCGTCAAAGCTTTTCTTGTACTCTCTGATTGTCATCAAATCTGCAAGAACCTGGCAGGGGTGACAATAATCTGTCAAGCCGTTGATAATCGGAATTGAGCCGTATTCAGCTAAATCCTCAACCTCTTTCTGCTCAAAGGTTCTGATCATAATACCATCAAGGTAACGTGAAAGAACTCTTGCAGTATCCTCAACAGGCTCACCTCTGCCAATCTGAAGGTCACGGTTTGAAAGGAAAAGTGCCTGACCGCCAAGCTGGTACATACCTGTTTCAAAGCTTACTCTTGTGCGAGTTGAGCTTTTCTGAAAAATCATACCAAGGGTTTTGCCCTTAAGGTGATGATGCTCAATGCCGTGCTTTGTTTCGTACTTGAGCTGGTCTGCTAAGTTAAGAATGTCTAAAATGTCGTGCTGGCTTAAATCCTGGAGCTTTAATAAATGTTTCATTTTTCAATTACCTCTTTCAGTATTTTTAATCCCTTGTCAAGCTCAGCGTAGCTGATGCTCAGTGCGGGCAATAATCTGACTTTATTCTGATGTGCAGTGAGTACAAGCAGTCCCTTTTCAAGGCATTTGTTTGCGATTTCTCCTGCATTGCCTGCGGTAAAGCCTATCATCAAGCCCATACCGCTGATGTTGTCAACGCCGTCAATGTTTGACAGATAATCTTTTATATATTCACCCTTGGCAGCAACCTCTTTCAAAAAGTCGTCGTCAATTCTTTCAACTATGGAGATGGCGCCTGCGGCACAAATCGGATTTCCTCCGAAGGTTGAGCCGTGGCTGCTTGGTGTAACTGTGTCACATACCTTGTCACCAAAAAGTACAGCGCCCATCGGCAGACCGCCTGCCAGCCCTTTTGCTGTTGAAACAATGTCAGGCTGGATGTCAAAGTTCTCATAGGCAAAATATTTACCTGTTCTGCCGTTGCCTGTCTGTACCTCGTCAACAACCATTAAAATATCCTTTTCCTTTGCAAGCTTTTCAATCGCCTTAACAAAGTCATAATCAAGATTGTTGACACCGCCTTCGCCCTGAATACACTCAAACATAACAGCACAAACATCGTCTGTTGCCATTTCATTAAGTGCTTCAATATCATTGGCAGGGCAGTACTTGAATCCCTCCGTGAATGGTGCAAAATCTGTATGGAAAACATCCTGTCCTGTTGCGGCTAGGGTAGTTATCGTTCTGCCGTGGAAGGAGTTCACAAGGGTAATAATTGTGCTTCTGCCGTCACCGTATTTGTCGTGACTGTATTTTCTTGCAAATTTGATTGCACCCTCATTAGCCTCAGCACCGCTGTTAGAAAAGAAAACCTTTTTCATTCCTGTTTTATCACAGAGCAGCTTTGCAAGCTTGGCACATGGTGAGGTGTAATAAAGATTGCTGACGTGCTGTAAATTGTCAAGCTGCTCTATAACAGCCTTTTTCCATTCATCATCGGCAATGCCAAAGGCGGTTACGCCGATGCCTGAGCCAAAATCAATATATTCTTTTCCGTTCTCATCATACAGTGTTGATCCCTTGCCCTTTTCAAGAGCAACATCAAATCTGCCGTATGTATGCGCAACGTATTCGTTATCAAGTTCTTTTGTATTCACTTTATCCTCCTATCTTGAACGGAACATGGTTCCCATACCTTCATCCGTCAGAAGCTCCATAAGTATGGAGTGGGAAACACGTCCATCAATAATAAATGCTTTTTTCACACCCTCTCTGAGTGCCTGTGTCATAGAATCAATTTTAGGAATCATACCGCCGCTGATGATTCCCTCAGCAATAAGTGCCGGTGTGTCACTGATATAAACTCTGTGAATCAGTGTGGAATCATCATCCTTGTCACGAAGAAGACCTACAATGTCTGTCATAGAAATCAGTGCCTCTGCTTTTAATGCACCTGCAATTGCAGCCGCCGCAGTGTCGGCGTTAATGTTGTAGCAGTGACCTTCCTCATCATAACCGAGTGTGGAAATAACGGGAATCCAGTTGTTGTTAAGGATTTCCTCAACAGCCGTCATATCTATGTCTGTGATTTCACCCACATAGCCGTGTGCGTCATCCAGCGGCTTACACTTGAGCATATTGCCGTCCATACCTGAAAGACCCAGTGCGTGACCGCCGAGGTTGCCAATCTGACAAACCAAATCCTTGTTTACCTTGCCTGCAAGCACCATCTGAACAACATCAACCGTGTCACTGTCTGTAACTCTCAAGCCGTCAACAAATTTGCTTTCAATCTGCATTGCATTCAGTGCTTTGTTGATGGCAGGACCGCCGCCGTGAACAAGAACAACCTTAATGCCGATTGTGGAAAGAAGAACAAGGTCACGCATAACCGCTTCCTTAAGCTCCTCATTAATCATTGCATTGCCGCCGTATTTTACAACGATTACTTTTTTTCTGTACATCTGAATGTTGGGCAGTGCGTGTGCCAGTATTTCAGCCTTTTGTGCATTATTTATATCCATTATTTTACCTCTGTGTACTTTTATTTTTCCGTAGGGCAGATATTATCGCCTGCATTTTTAAGTTCTGTAATCTCCGTTAATCTTTACATAATCATAACTCAATCGGTTTTCCCTCAGTTGCGAAACAGTCCACCGGACTGTTTCTACCAAATCCTTTATTCGCTTTGCTCATAGGATTTGGACACTCGTTTGTGATTTAACCTAATTACAACTCTTAAATTTTATGTGTTTCTTAAGTCCTGTAATCTCCGTTAATTTTTACATAATCATAGGTTAAATCACAACCCCAAGCCTTGGCAGTTGTATTACCATCATTAAGATTAATATCAATATAGATTTCATCGGCAGATAATATATCTGCTGCAACTTCCTCGCTGAATTCAACACCTGCACCGTTTTTGCATACAGAGATTGTCCCTTTTTCACTTCTCAAATCAACATCAACCTTGTTAATATCAAACTCTGCGTCTGCATAACCGATAGCACAGAGCACTCTGCCCCAGTTCGCATCCTCGCCGAACATTGCAGCCTTGAACAGGGAGGAACAGATTACACTCTTCGCTACTGTGATAGCAGTGTCCAGATTCTTTGCACCGCTGCATATACATTCAAGCAGCTTTGTCGCACCTTCGCCGTCCTTTGCAAGCATTCTTGTAAGGTTAGCCATTACCTCATAAAGTGCATTTTTAAAGGTTTCGTATTCCTCACCTTCAGCAGTGATTTCATCATTAAAAGCTAAGCCGTTAGCCATAATGCAGACCATATCGTTTGTGGATGTGTCACCGTCAATGCTCAGGCAGTTGTATGTTACCTTAACAATATCACTGAGAGCCTTTTGCAGCAGCTCACTGCTGATTGCACAGTCTGTTGTGATAAAGTTGAGAGTTGTTGCCATATTCGGGTGAATCATACCTGAGCCCTTAGCCATACCGCCAAGGTGACATACTGTACCATTGATTTCAAATTCAACAGCATACTCTTTTTTTATGGTATCTGTTGTCATAATTGCAGTAGCAGCCTCAAGGTTTTTGTTGTAGCAAAGACCTTTTGCCAAAACAGGCACTGCTTTTTCAATCGGCTCAATAGGTAAAATCTGTCCTATAACACCTGTGCTTGCAACAATAACCTGCTCCTTCGGAATGTTCAGCTCATTCGCTACAAGCTCACACATTCTGTCAGCCTTTTCAACACCGTCTGCATTGCAGGTGTTGGCATTTTTTGAGTTGGCAATCACTGCAATTGCCTTGTTGCCACTTTTTTCAAGATTAGCCTTTGTAACAAGGATAGGTGCACCCTTTACCTTGTTTTGTGTGTATACTGCCGCAGCGTTGCAGACAACATCACTGACATATAAACAAATATCATTTTTGTGCTTAATGTCATGGTTTATGTTGTCAACGCTCGGCTTTTTTATTCCGCAATATGTACCGCTTGCCTTAAAGCCCTTAGCGGCACATATTCCTCCGTCTATAATTTTCATATTTTATTCTCCTATATTTAATCCTGTTTTTTCGTCAATACCCATTGCAATGTTCATACACTGAATTGCAGCACCTGACGCACCCTTGCCGAGATTGTCAAAGCGTGATGTAATGAGTATTCTGTCGTCATTTCCGTTAATTTCAATTTCCATATCGTCACGGTTTTCAAATGTGTTTGAAGCAATCATACCCTCAGTGTATCCAAGAGGACGTACCTTGACAATGTCACTGCCTGCATAGTGCTTGCTGAACATTTCAAAAATATCCTGTTTTGTGTATTTTTTAGTCATTCTGTCTGTGTAAAGCGGAATGCTCACAACCATTCCCTGCGGATAATCACAGATAATAGGTGAGAATATCGGCGTTTTAGCCAAACCGCTTACAGCCTTCATTTCCTTAAGGTGCTTGTGCTCCTGTGTTAAAGCATAAAGTCTTGGTGAGTCAAGCTCGCTGCATCGGTTTTCATCCTCATACTGTGCAATGCCTTTTTTGCCGGCACCTGTGTAGCCGCTTAATGCATAACACACAATGTCATAATCATCATTAATAAAACCGCTTTTTATAAGTGGATAAGCAATTGAATTAAAGCCGCTTGCATAGCAGCCGGGAACAGCAATTCTGTTGCTTGTTTCAATTCTTCGTCGGTGTTCACCGCTGAGCTCAGCAAAGCCGTATGCCCAACCGTCAAGTGTTCTGTGTGCTGTTGAGGTGTCAATGATTTTAACCTTATCATTTTCAACAAGCGAAACAGCTTCGATTGATGCAGCATCGGGCAGGCATAAGAAGGTGATGTCACTTTCATTAATCAGTCTTGCTCGCTCCTTGCTGTCCTTTCTTTTTTCAGGGTCAATAAGCAAAAGCTCAATATCATTTCTGCTTTCAAATCTATTGTATATTTTTAAGCCTGTTGTACCGTCTTTTCCGTCAATAAAAACCTTTGTCATTTTTGTATATTACTCCACTATTAATAATTAATATCTTAATTATTAT
>DKYL01000069.1:16298-30760 GCA_002493325.1 Ruminococcaceae bacterium UBA7101 | reverse complement strand
ATAAAATAAACTGTCCACTATAAAGTTTATTATCCAGTATAAAGTAATAAGTACAATATTAATTCTAAGTAATTCTTTTTTTGAAATACTATGTAATATTTTATTTAGGTACGGAACAGCAAGCAGAAACAAAATATAGCATGTAGCAAACCAGTTATTTGCAAATGTTGTCGGTAATAAAGATTTAACTATTTCTAATGTAGAGATTTGGACTCCGGAAATCAAAGAACAGAAAAGAATACTAATTGAAATTACAAATACATCCAAGATTATTTGCAAGCATTTTTTTGTGTAGATTTTATTTTTATCAACCAAAAACCACGCTGAACAAATAATAAATATACAGTTGCCCAATCCGCCTAAATGAATTAAAAAAGCCATTATAAAGGACTTGATATCTGTTGTTGCACTGTTTACAGGAAAATCTTCGAGCTTCAAGTAGACTACGGTTTGTGCAACGTGACCAATAACAATCAGAAACATTGAAAAAATTTTTAATAATTCAATAGAACTTTCTCTTTTTACGAATGATTTACTTCCCATATTTCCCCCCGATTTATTCATATTATTTAATATTATATAATTTCTAAACTACCATTGTCAATATTTTGCAGTCGAGATTTTCTTGATTTTTAGTATTATGTCTGTAAACCATTTTTGATATGGTAAGGTATTTGATTATCTCTTTCCCTCACAAAAAGTGTCCCCCCTTGTTTTACAGGGGGGAGTATTTTTGTATTTAAAAAATCAATTGGTTATAATCTTTTGGATAGATACAGTTGTTATACTATTCAGCTTTTCCCATAACATCAATGGGGTTAACATATTTACCGTCGAGCTTTGTTTCAAAGTGAAGGTGACTTTCGGCTTTTGACTCAAAGGGAACACTGCCGAGCGTACCCAGTGACTGACCGATTGTTACATAGTCGCCTGCAGAAACATTGACGGAATCAAGTCCGCAGTATTTTGCAACAAGCTTTCCGCCGTGGTCAATCTCAATAACTGTGCCAAGCAGATTGTCCTTGTTGACCGATAATACAAGTCCGTCATTGACAGCAACCACCTTGCTGCCTGCAGTACCCTTGAAATCAACGGCAGTGTGTGCACGATAGTCGCCCATGGTTTCATTTTTAATCAGCTCCTCGGTATAGCCAAGGATGGATGCTTCCTCACAAGGATATTTATAAAATGATTTGTATGGGGTATTTGTGTCGCTGACCTGCATTGTCGGTGCTTCGGTTGTGGTTTCCTTAGCCTTTGTTGTTGATTGATTTTCGGTAACAGTTGTTTGTGTTGTAGTTGTATCCTTAACTGTAACACGGCGCTGAACCTCCGTTGTCTGCTCCTGCTTTACCGTGGTTGCCTCGTTGACAAGCTCGTCATTATTGCTCTGGGTTGAAAAATATACAATCAAGCCTAAGGCAATAATGCACAGGCAGATTACGGAAAATAATGCCCTTAAATTTTTATTGTTTGGTTTATCTTTTGTTGCCATAATGAACACCTCAAAAGAATTATTGCCGTTATAATTTGCTTTTATTCATGATTTGCTTGAAAAAATAATTTTAATTTGTTATGATACATCTATTATGAAAAATCTCAATTATAAATCAACAATACTTGCCTGCTTTATTGCCTATATGGTGCAGGCGGTTGTATGTAACTTTGCTCCGTTGCTTTTTGTCAGCTGGGAGCAGGAATTTAATATTTCAATTGCACAGCTTACTACGATTGTAACCGTAACATTTTTTACACAGATTGTAGTTGATTTGATTTCTGCCAAATTTGCCGATAAAATCGGTTATAAGCGTTGTTTGGTGCTGTCGCATATCTGTTCATTCGCAGGCTTTCTTCTGCTTGGAATATTGCCTTATGTGATGTCCAATAAGTATCTTGGAATTATGCTTTCCATTGTGCTTTATTCTATTGGCAGCGGTCTGCTTGAGGTTCTGGTTTCACCTGTTGTGGAGTCCTGTCCCACGGATAATAAAACAGGTGCAATGAGCCTGCTTCATTCCTTTTATTGCTGGGGAACAGTTGCGGTTATTGCACTTTCAACAATGTTCTTTGTTGCCTTCGGTCGTGAGAACTGGCGTATACTCGCCTTTGTCTGGGCAGTTTTTGCATTGCTGAACGGTTTGTTTTTCTGTTTTGTTCCTGTGCCCGAGCCTGAGGAGCAGAGCAAGGAAAAGGGTGCGTCACCATTCAAATCAAAGTTTTTCTATGCCGCAATGCTGCTGATGATTTGCTCGGGTGCTGCTGAGCTTGCAATGAGCCAGTGGGCGTCAACCTTTGCCGAAACGGGGCTTGGTGTTTCCAAAACAGTAGGGGACCTTGCAGGACCAATGGCGTTTGCCGTGCTTATGGGACTTGGCAGAGTTCTGTTCAGTAAGGTCAGTGAAAAAATCAAGGTTGAAAATTATCTTGTTTTTTCTGCCGTTGTATGCATTGTATCATACCTTATGGCAAGCCTGTCTGATAATGCAATCGTTTCACTTGTGGGCTGTGCACTCTGCGGCTTTTCGGTGTCTGCTATGTGGCCCGGCACAATCAGCCTGAGCACAAAAAACATAACAGGCATTTCAACAGCTATGTTTGCATTCCTTGCTATGGCAGGTGATGTGGGCTGTACTACAGGACCGACATTAATCGGCTTTATCACAGATGCACTTGGCAATGATTTGAAAAAAGGGTTGCTCTTTTCCATAGCCTTCCCGATAATTATATTGATTACACTTTTAATCTTAAAATTTGATAAGAAAAGGCAAAAGACGGATAAGTAATTTATCCGCCTTTTTTGTTTAGCTGTTAATCAGCTTTTCATATTCAATACAGTGTTCGTTAATCTGTGTCACAGTTCTGAATATACATTCCAGTATATTATTCGTATTATAGGAATCATTGGCAAGTGCTTCAAGCAATATCAGCAATTCTGTTGCAAAGTTATTGATATTGTCAAATTGCTCAGCGGCGTTCAGTCTAAGTCTTTTGAGGTGCAAATACTTTTCATAATCTTTTTTTGAAATGGTTACGGTATCGGTTACAATTAAACTTAACCCGTCCGTAACGAATTTATCAAAATAATCATATAGGTTTGTGCGAACACCGTTTCGTTCCATAAGGTCTTGCATCGTTTTCTCAAAATCAGATTTGTCTATTCTGTTTTCTCCGCAGAATGCAAGCATAAATTCAAAATAAGTCATATATATTCTCCTCGAGTATCGCAATATTAAAATAGTGCAAATGTGGTGCATACAAAGCGTGCTGAAAGCTATATAATAATTATGGTGATTATATGAGAGAATTTAAAATACCGTCGAATCCACCGACAACAAATAAAACAATTCGATTTCCAAATGATGTTATTGCTGACGTAAATAAAGCAATAAAGGGGAAGCATTGTACTTTTACGGCTTTTGTTGTTGAAGCAGTAAGGGTGGCTCTTGAAAATCTTAATGAAAGTAAAGATTAAGGATTTGCATTAGTGCAAGCCTTTTTCTTTTTTCGCATTCAATAGGTTAAAATGCTCTCTCGGGGTCATATATATTCCAAGCTTATAGAGCTTAACCTGTATGGCGTGTTCAGCGTGTTCTTTGGTAAGACCAACCAGTTCACTAATCATTTCAATTATTTCATCATAATCTAAATTTGAAACATCTATATTGTCCATACTTTATCCTCCTTTTTTATATTTATTGTATCATAACCGCAATGCGAATGCAATACAAATGTTATGTATACATTCGTCTAAAAACACTGTATGATTGTATTAGGTGATGATTATGCGAGACTTTAAAATTCCATCCATATATCCGACTACTAACAAATGCATTAGATTTCCTAATGATTTGATTGAAGATATAGAAAATGTAATAGAAGGTAAAAATTGTACCTTTTCGGCATTTATAGTCGAGGCTGCAAGAGTTGCTGTTGATAACATTAAAGAGAATGATAAAAAAAGTACTAACCAGTGAAAGGTTAGTACTTTTTTAGTATAAGGTTAAAGTTAAATTCTTGCTACGCCGTCTTTTTTTGCAGCTTCTGCTACTGCAAAGCCTACTTGCTACGAAACAGTCCACCGGACTGTTTCTCCCAAATCAAAGATTTGGAGCCACGTGTTGCAAAAGCAGATTTAAGAATTTAGTGAATATATAAAGTTAAATTCTTGCTACACCGTCTTTTTTTGCAGCGTCTGCAACTGCTTTTGCAACAGTATCCTTAATTCTTTCATCAAAAGCATAGGGGAGGATATAGTCCTCTGTGAGCTTATCGTCATCAACAAGTGATGCGATTGCATATGCGGCAGCTATTTTCATATTCTCTGTAATGTCGCTTGCTCTTACATCCAGTGCACCGCGGAAGATACCGGGGAATGCAACAACATTATTAATCTGATTCGGGAAGTCTGAACGTCCTGTGCCCACAATCTTAGCTCCTGCTGCCTTAGCCTCATCAGGCATAATTTCAGGTGTCGGGTTAGCCATTGCGAGAACAATCGGGTCAGTGTTCATTGTCTTAATCATATCCTGTGTAAGCACACCGGGGGCAGAAACACCGATAAAGATGTCTGTACCCTTAACAGCCTCAACAAGGCTGCCCTTCGTCATTTCTCTGTTTGTTACCTTTGCGATAGCTTCCTTTGATGCATTGAGCTTTTCTCTGCCCTCATAGATTGCACCTGTTCTGTCGCAGAGAATTACATCCTTCAAGCCCAGTGTCATAAGCAGCTTTGCAATGGCAATACCTGCAGCGCCTGAGCCGTTGATAACAGCCTTGCAGTCGGAAAGTGCCTTGCCTGTCAGCTTTGTTGCGTTAATCAGTGCGGCGGAAACAACAACTGCTGTGCCGTGCTGGTCGTCGTGGAAAATCGGAATATCGCATTTCGCTTTCAGCTTTTCCTCAATTTCAAAGCATCTTGGTGCGGCAATGTCCTCCAGGTTGATGCCGCCGAAGGAACCGCTGATGTTATAAACGGTTTCAACAAACTCATCAACATCTTTTGTGCGTACGCAAAGAGGGAATGCATCTACATCACCGAACTCCTTGAATAATACGCACTTGCCCTCCATAACAGGCATACCAGCCTCAGGACCGATGTCACCAAGACCGAGAACAGCAGTGCCGTCTGTGATGACAGCCACTAAGTTCCAGCGTCTTGTGAGCTCCCAGCTCTTTTTATAATCTGCCTGAATAGCCACGCAAGGCTCAGCAACACCCGGGGTATAAGCAAGTGAAAGACTGTCTTTGTCGTTAACCTTTGCTCTTGCAGTTACCTCAAGCTTGCCCTGCCATTCGCCGTGCAGTTTTAATGATTCTTTACGATAATCCATTTTATTTTCTCCTTATTTATATATGTATCTCATAAATGAAGGGCATTGCACTTGAGGGTGCAGTGCCCTTTTATTTTTAATATCTTTCAATATGTGATTTAATGTCCTTTTCAGGGTAAGGGGTATAGTTTTCCTCCCATGGGAAGGTGTAGTCAAGACCGAGCTCATCACGTACCTCAAGGATTTCCTTCTGTACAGATTCGTTAATCGGCACACCACTGTCCTTTCTGCTCTGCCAGATGTCATATTCCTTTTCACCTGCAGTGAAAATTCTGTCAGCGTTCGGTGCTTTTTTTGACGCACGGATGGAACGAAGAATTTCACCTGCCTTGCTTCTTACAAGCTCCTCACCAAGGAAGTGGTTGGTGTCAATTGCAATGAAGAAATGACCGAGATGATAGGGTCTGATATTGCCGTCTTCATCCTTTCCGTCAAGGTCCTTGCCGTAGCTGCCGTCCTGAAGAATAGCTGAAAGCAGCTCAATAATCATTGCATAGCCGTAGCCCTTGTAGCCGCCAAGCTCCTCACCGATACCGCCAAGAGCAGTAAGTGCAGCAGAACCTTCACGGATTCTTTTAAGAGCAACACCTGCATCACCCTCAACAGGCTCACCGTCTGAGCCGATAATGGTGCCCGGATGAACATCCTCGTTAATTCTTGCGTAATATTCAATCTTACCGTTTTGTGTGATGGATGTTGCACAGTCAAGCACAAAATCAAACTTTTCATCACTTGGTATACCGACTGTAAGCGGATTTGTACCGAACATACCCTCAACACCGAAGGTTGGTGCAACGGAAGGTCTTGCGTTCGTACCTGTGATGCAGATACAGCCCTGCTCGGTAGCCTGTGTTGCATAATAGCCTGCAATACCGTAGTGGCAGGAATTACGAACGGCAACCATACCCAAACCGTATTTTTTAGCCTTGTCAATAGCCATCTGCATGGATTTATAGCCGATAACCTGACCCATACCGTTATGACCGTCAACAACGGCAGTTGTTTCGGTTTCCTTAATAATTTCAAATTCTGTTACAGGATTCTGAATACCTGCCTTGATTCTGTCAAGATAAATCGGCTTGAATCTGTTACAGCCGTGGCTTTCGATACCACGCTTATCTGACTCAAGCAGAACATCAGTACAAATTTCTGCGTCCTTCCTCGGGATACCGTAGCCGACAAATGCATCGGTTACAAAATCAGTGATTAATCCCCAGGGACATACTACCTTACCCATAATAAAAATCTCCTTAGTTAATTATCTTTCCCAGTTGCGTGAGCGTTCAACAGCACGCTTCCAGTCAGAATATTTTTTGTTTCTTGTTGTTGCCTCCATTGAAGGGATAAAGATTTTATCCACCTCTCTGTTCGCCTCAATCTCGTCTGTGCTTTCCCATACACCTGTTGCAAGTCCTGCACAGTATGCAGCGCCTAAAGCCGTTGTTTCAACATTTTTAGGTCTGTTAACCTTAACGCCTGTCATATCAGCCTGAATCTGCATCATAATGTCTGAAACAGATGCACCGCCGTCAACACGAAGGTCTTTAATCAGAATGTCTGAATCACTCATCATGGATTCAAGCAAATCTGTCATCTGATAGGTTATGCTTTCAAGGACTGCACGGCAAATGTGCTTTCTGTTGATGCCTCTTGTAAGACCTATCATAATACCGCGTGCATACATATCCCAGTAGGGAGCACCAAGTCCTGTGAATGCAGGAACAAAGTATAAGCCGTTTGAATCCTCAACCTCAGATGCCAGCTCGTCACATTCAGGTGCTGAATGAATAAGCTCAACCTCATCCCTAAGCCATTTGATAACAGAGCCTGCGTTGAAAGCAGAGCCTTCAAGGGAATATGTGATTTTATCGCCGATACCCCAGGCAATGCCTGACAGCAGGTTAGAACGGCTGTTAACACGTTTTTCACCTGTGTTCATAAGCAAGAAGCAGCCCGTGCCGTAGGTGTTTTTAGCCTGACCCACTTCAAAGCAGCCCTGACCGAATAATGCACCCGGCTGATCACCGATAGCACCTGCGATAGGTACGCCTGCAATATCCTCAATTCCTGTGATTTTAGCAACCTTGCCGTAAATACAGCTTGACGGCTTAACCTCAGGCAGCATGCTCATAGGTATGCCCAGCTTTTCGCAAAGGAAAGGGTCCCACTGCAGCTTGTCAACGTCAAAAAGCATGGTTCTGCAGGCATTTGAGTAATCGGTAACGTGTACCTTGCCGCCTGTTAAATTCCAAATAAGCCAGGTGTCAACCGTGCCGAAAAGAAGCTCGCCGTTTTCAGCCTTTTCACGTGCACCCTCAACATTGTCAAGAATCCACTTGATTTTTGTTGCACTGAAATAAGCATCAATTAAAAGACCTGTGGTTTCCTTAATATAGTCACTGAGTCCTTCGCTTTTAAGCTCCTCACAGTATGAAGCAGTTCTTCTGCACTGCCAGACGATAGCGTTGCAAATCGGCTTGCCTGTTTCCTTTTCCCATACTATTGTTGTCTCTCTTTGATTGGTTATACCGATACCTGCAATATCTTTCGGATTAACCTTTTCAAGTCTTAAACAAGCAAGTATTGCACTGATTTGTGAAAACAGAATTTCCATCGGATCATGCTCAACCCATCCGTTTTGCGGATAGTATTGAGGGAATTCGTTCTGTGCCTTGGCAACAATCTCACCTTTTTTATTGAAAATAATTGCTCGTGAGGAGGTTGTACCCTGGTCCAGTGCCATAATATATTTTTCTGCCATAATGATACCCCTCTTATTATTAATAGATATGCCTGTTTTAGCTGAAATCAAAGCAAAAAGCAGGCATATCTGCCTGCCTTTATTGTACTTTATTTGGAAATTAAAGTCAATGAAATATGGATATTATTACTATAATTTAATCATAATTTGTGCAGAATTTGTTGAATGTATAAAACATTTATAAGTTTATGCAAATTTCTATGCATTGTTCTCCACAAATGTGATAATATCGCTGACGCTTTCTATTTTTTCAATGATTTCATCCGGAACCTCAATGCCGAATTCATCCTCAACAGACATTACAATATCAATTGCGTCCAGACTGTCTGCTCCTAAATCCTCAACAAGCAGACTTTCGGGAGTTATTGCCTCCTCTTCAATATCAAGCTGGTCGGAAAGGATTTCCTTAATTTTATCAAATATCATAAATGTCACCTCAAAAAAATGTTGTTAATATTGATTGGTTATGTTATTATCATATTATATAATTATCCCTAAATTGTCAACAAATAAATTACAAAAGAGGTAAAAAAATGAAAAAATTCGGTCTTATCGGCTACCCTCTCGGTCACTCTATGTCTCCGCTGATTCACAGGGAGCTTTTTAAAATAAATAATATTGATGCAGGATATGAGCTGGTTGAAATTAATCCTGAGAATTTTACCAATGAATTTGAAGCTGTGAAAGGCTTTGACGGCTTTAATGTTACTATACCACATAAAATTGCTGTTATTCCTCAGCTAAATGCTTTGTCAGAGAGAGCAGAGCTTTTCGGTGCCGTTAACACGGTTGAGAATAAAAATGGCGTTTTAACAGGTCATAATACGGATTGCTACGGCTTTTTAAGAGCACTTGCTATGGCTGAAATTGAGCTTAAAGGCAAAGTCCTTGTCTGCGGCTGCGGCGGTGTTTCAAGAATGTTTGCATTTGAAACAATACTTTCCGGTGCTGATTTAACAATAGCTGTTCGTGATGCTGATGTTGAAGCAGGTCAGCAGATTGTTGATGAAATTGAAAGCAAGCTCGGAAAAACAGCAAAGCTTATTACGCTTGATGAGGCTGACGGTGCGTTTGACCTTATTATTAACGGAACGCCTGTGGGTATGCATCCGAATACAGACGCCTGTGTTCTGCCGAAGGAAAAGGTACAGAAGGCAAAAGCTGTGTTTGACGCAGTTTATAATCCCCTTGAAACAAAACTTATCAGCTACGCAAAGGAGGCTGGAATTAAGTTTTCCAATGGTCTTCCTATGCTTGTATGGCAGGCTGCAGTTGCTCAGGAAATCTGGTTTGGTGTAAAATTCAGCAATGAGCAGATTAAGCCTGTTATAAAAATTACCGAAGAGGAGCTTAAAAAATAATGAATATTGTTTTATGCGGCTTTATGGGCAGCGGCAAGACTGTTGTGGGAAATGAGCTTTCAAAAATAATGGGCAGAAAATTTGTTGATACGGACGAGCTTATTGAGCAGGAGCAGGGTGTGGCAATCAAGGCTATTTTTGCAACCCACGGCGAGGATTACTTCCGGGATCTTGAGTTTGAATGCTGTAAAAAGGTTTCCGAATTAAAGAACTGTGTTGTGTCAACAGGCGGCGGAGCATTGACCTTTGAAAGAAATGTTGAGGCATTGAAGAATAACGGAAAAATTGTATTCCTTGATGCAAGCTTTGATGTTATATGTGACAGAATCGGCAATTCCAATAACCGTCCGCTTTTTCAGGACAGGGAAAAGGCACGTGCTCTTTATGACGAAAGGAAGTCAAAATATTTACACGCAGCCGATTATGTGGTAAACGGTGATATGTCGGCAAGAAAAACAGCAATGGAAATTGCCGAAATGTTCAGGTAAAGCTGTTTTATAAAAGGTACATAATATTTTTATGTATTTTTCACAATTAAAACACTCTATTGAAAAATAAAATTACTTGTGCTATAATGTGTGAGTTATATGTGTTAGATAAGAGGTGTTTCTCATAAGTATAAAAAAATCCGAGCTTGACCACGATGTGGAAATGTTCAAAAAATACAGGAATTTACTTAAGGAGCTCACCCTGAAAAATATCCGCCTGAAATATCGTCATTCCTGGCTGGGTGTTTTTTGGAGCTTTTTGCAGCCCCTTTTAAATATGATTGTCCTTTCGGTTGTATTCAGCGGTATTTTCGGCAGGGAAGATGAGAGTATTATATGTTATCCGATATATCTTTTTACAGGTAGATTGCTTTTCAGCTTTTTTACAACATCAACCAAGCAGGCAATGACCTCATTCAGGCGAAATCAGTCCATCATTAAGAAGGTATATGTGCCTAAATATATGTATCCATTGTCATCTATATTTTCAAATTTTGTAACCTTTGCAATATCGCTGATTTGCCTTATTTGTGTTTGGATTTTCTTTAAGTTAACCGGTATCAGCGGAGGAAGCGGATTGTTCCTCACAGGTTATCTGCCGCTGTGCATTGTTCCTATGATACTGCTTCTGTTATTCAGTACAGGTGTTGGATTGATATTATCGGTAGTGTGTGTCTATTTCAGGGATGTGGAGTATATATGGGATGTAATATCGCAGCTTTTATTCTATATGGTGCCTATTATCTATCCGTTAAGCAAAATCAAAACAGAATGGACACTTGCTTTAATTAAAATCAATCCGCTTTATTCCATGATTGAGCTGTTCAGGCAGTGTGTTCTTTATGGTAAAATAATGGACTGGAAGATGCTCGTGTATGCGGCAGTTATTTCTATTGTCACTCTTTTAATCGGAATTCTGTTCTTCAATAAAAAGAGCGATGATATCATTTTCCATTTATAATTTGTATAAAAACAGATGTTAAATTACGGACATCTGTTTTTTTATTATTGAAATCATTAACAATATGTGCTATTATTTTGGCTATGGAATATAAGTATGAATTGCATTGTCACACAGGGTGTGTATCACGATGCGGCAGGGTTGACCCCGAAGAAATTGTAAAACTTTATAAACAAGAGGGATACAGCGGTATAGTTGTAACAGACCATTACAGTCCTATGACCTTTAAGCCTAATTGGTGTCCGCAGAAGCAGATTGATTTTTATCTCAGCGGATACAGAAGAATGAAGGCAGCAGCAGGTAATGATTTTACTGTTCTGCTTGGTATTGAGCTTAGGCATTACGGTACGGCAAACGATTACCTTATTTATGGTATTGATGAGGATTTCCTCTACCAAGCAGGTAATTTGATGACCGTAATGGAAAAGGGTGTTTACGAGCTTGCGCACAGCAGAGGTTATCTGGTATATCAGGCTCATCCCTTCAGGGTGGGCATGCGCCGCTGTAATACGGATTATATTGACGGTGTTGAGGTATATAACGGCAAAACCGATTTGAAAGCAAATACAAAGGCTTTGGAATGGGCAAAGGCTAATCATAAGCTGATGGTGTCAGGCTCTGATTTTCACGTTGTAAAAAATCTTGCACGCGGGGGAATTATAACAGATAAACCAATCCATAATAATTCTGAGCTGCTTGACGTGTTAAAAAAGCAGAATTTTAGGAGGATTGAAACATATTAATGGGCTTTATTAAGAAAAACAGTTTGGGAATTTTAATCTGTGCGGCTGTAGCAGGTATTTCAACATTGCTGGCAGGGGTGAATATCGGGGGCTTTTCCTTTGAGGTTATCGGTGCTCCTGTATTTGCCATAATTATCGGAATGGTTATAACCTCTATATTTAAAAATTTTGCTGCCAATGAAAGAATGAAAGACGGCATAACATTCACTTCTAAGAAAATTCTGCAATGGGCGGTAATCATTTTAGGCTTTACCCTGAATATAAAAACAGTGCTTGCAGTAGGCGGTCAAAGCCTGCCTGTTATTATTTCAACAATTGCTGTTTCACTTATTACTGCAGCAATCATGTGTAAGCTTTTAAAGGTAGATAAAAAGGTTTCTATTTTAGTTGGTGTGGGCTCATCCATCTGCGGCGGCTCTGCAATTGCTGCTACTGCTCCCGTTATTGATGCAGACGATGAGGAGATTGCACAGTCCATTTCAGTTATATTTTTGTTTAATGTAATTGCGGCTCTGATTTTCCCTACATTCGGTAATGCAATCGGTCTGTCAAATGACGGCTTTGCACTTTTTGCAGGTACAGCCGTTAATGATACCTCTTCTGTTACGGCTGCCGCATCTGCATGGGACAGTATGAAGGAAACAAACGGTATGGTGCTGGCACAGGCTACCACAGTCAAGCTGACACGTACTCTGGCAATTATACCGATTACATTGGTGCTTGCTTTTATGAGAACACGTGAGGCTAAAAAAGCAGGCGGTGAAAGTGCCAAAATATCAATGAAAAAGATTTTCCCTTGGTTTATTCTTTATTTTGTTATGGCATCGCTTATTACAACTTTAGTTTCTGTTATGCCGTCAGGCGGATTTACGGATTTCTATAATGAATATTTTGTCAAGGGTGCCAAGTGGCTTGCTAAATTCTTTATTGCAATGGCGATGTGCGCTATCGGTCTGAATACAAATATAGTTAATCTTGTTAAAAAGGGCGGAAAGCCGATTGCAATGGGCTTTGTTTGCTGGATGGCAATTACGGCAGTAAGCCTTGTAATGCAGCACGTTTTAGGATATTGGTAATAAAATAAGAAGCAGTTCATTTTGAACTGCTTCTTATTTTTCTGCTTAAATTTTTGATGGTGATATAAAATGCTGTTCCCATAATTCCCCCAAGTGTATTATAAAACAAATCACTGAACTGGAATGTTCCTATTGAAAAAATGCCCTGACAAAGCTCGATTAATAATGATATTGAAAAGGGGAGAGCCATTCCTGCAATCAGCATTGCTTTTGTTGACAGAGCTTTATTTTTAAAGCATTTCAGGCATAAAAATAACGACGGCATAAGCATAAGAAACAATGCTATATTTCTCACCTGAGAGCTTGAAATAATATTTGGATTGTCAAATATATTCCAATCACCGTGAATTACAGACCAGCTGTCATAGTGACGTCCTATTCTGCCTATAATTGTAATCTGAAAAATGAAGGAAAGATTAAAGGAAAGAAACCAGAATGACAATACTTTTTTCAGTTTAACAGCCGATTTGCCGTTTTTGATTAATACGAAAAGCAGATAAATCAGTGTAATGCCGAATGCTATGAGTATTGCATTATATGTGCCGAATTCAACCAAAAACATATTTAAGTGTTTAAGTGATGTCAGAACCGTTTTCATGAAAAGTTACCTGATTTCAGCTTAAGGTTTGTTATGAACAGTACAGACCGCCATAACCCTTTGTCGATTAATGTATAAAGTATTCTCTTTTTGAGTGGCTGATTTTTATATGCATAGTTCTTTAGAATACTTTTAACATACTTGTCATTGACAATCTGCTTTACCTTCAGCTTATCATTTTTATTGCCCGTTTTTTTATAATTCATTGCCTCCAGCTTAAGGGTGGCAATTACATTAATTAAGAATGTACTTATAATTCTTTCTTTCAGTATATCATTATTAACAAGTGACAGCTCATAGTCACAAAGCTTTTTAATCTGCGCAAAGCGGTTGGGGATATATTTATGCGTAAGCGATGCTTCATTGTAGCAATAGTAGTAGCCTGCTGTGTCCAGAATAACGGCTGATTTAATGTGACTAAAGATTTCAATATCAAAAATTGCATCCTCGCTTATGTATTCACGCTCAGATACAAAGCGGATGTTGTTGTCTTTAACAAGGGACAGCTTGTAAATGCCTATGCAGGCAGACATATCACTGTTATTTTGGTCATATGTATCAGGACCGAGAACACTGGGGAAAAGGATGTTTTTAACACCGCTTTCATCAAAAACCTGTCCTGCATAGGGGTGATGATTACGCTCAATTCTGTCGCCGTGCTTTTTTGATATTCCGCCCTGGGCAAGATCGTAGTTCCCCTTTTTTGCAGCCGTGTAGAGCTTTTCATAAAAATCCAAATCAACATAATCATCACTGTCAACAAAGGCAAAATATTCACCTGTTGCAATGTCAAGACCGCTGTTTCGGGCAAATCCCAGACCGCCGTTTTTTTTGTGAATGACCTTAATTCTGCTGTCTGTTTTGGCATAATTATTGCACATTTCAGGGCAGTTGTCAGGGGATTCATCATCCACCAGAATGATTTCAATCTCTTTAAGTGTTTGATTGACTAATGAATTTATGCACCTGTCCAAATACTTTTCCACATTATAAACAGGCACAATAATGCTGACCTTTGGTATCATAATTATCTCCGGATTTTTTATTTTGAATTGAGTTTACTTTTTATAATATTCTTTGCACTTTTAAAAAGATTTTTCAGTACAGGAACATAAAGCAGAGTAATGATGAGTGTAATAGATAA
>DKYL01000069.1:1542-16051 GCA_002493325.1 Ruminococcaceae bacterium UBA7101 | reverse complement strand
ACAGGATAAAGAATGAATGATTCTTTTACCGTTAAAAGAATTATAATTTGTACAGTAAGTAATAAATAGGATAAAATATCTCTTTTTAAGTTAATTTTCAAATTAATATATTTTTTTACTTTATAAATTTTCAAAGCCCATACAATAATGTATGATATGGCAGTTGCAATCGCTGCACCGATAGGACCGAATTTTAAAACTAAAATTAAATTTATAATTATGTTGCAGACTGCACCCACAGTTGTTGTAAGGCTTTCTGTTTTTCCGTCCTTAACTGCTTTGAATATGCCTGTAAAAAATCCCGAAAGTGATGCAAACAGAATAGCTACCAGATAAAACGGCACATAACGCCAGGCTTCAAAGAAATCCTTTGCATATAGGATTTTTGACAGAAAAATATCAAGAACAATAAGCACTGAACAAACCTCGGTTAAAGCAAAGTTGTACATATTGTATGTGTTGGTGAAAAAGCCGTCCTTATCATCAGGGTCATATGATTTGACTGTGGAAAGCTGCCATGCCTGATTAAATATTGCCTGAAAAATATTCAGTATGGATGGTATTTTGTTTGCTACCGACAGAATACCATTTGCTGATAAACCGCATATCCATGACACCACATATCTGTCAGAAGCACTGTTAATCCACCAGCTTATCGTATTAAGTATAAGCGGGCTGCTGTATCTTATCATCTCTTTCTGAAGTGTTTTGTGATTTTTCTTAAATGAAATATATTTCCAAGCCTTTGTTCTGAAAACCACATAAAAAGCTGAAATCATAAGTGCAGTTATATAAGCAGCAAAATAACCAATAAAGCCAAGCTTGAAAACTATTAAAAATAAAATATTAAGCACCAGTGTAATAATCGTATTAATCAGTGAAGCAACGGCAAGCTCATTAACCTTGTCAATTCCACGGACAAAATAGAACATAAGCTGATTAAATGCATAAGCAATATAATATGCAGCAAAGCACCAGATATAAGTGTTTATAACAGGAATTAAATTGAAGGCATAGTTTATTCCCATAAATGCCGCAACCGAAATCAGGCTGAGTAAAAGCATTTTTACACCGACGGTGAAAATACCCTGTCTGTCATTTTTTTTGTCAAGCGAAAAGCGTATAACAGCGTCAACAATATCGACGGTAAAAACAGGAACAAGTAAAAATACGGTAGTGTGAATAAAATCAAAAGCACCATATTCCTCAGTTGTTAAAATGCTTGTATATAAAGGAACAAGGAAAAAGCTTAACAGCTTTGAGCAGAAATTGCTCAAAGTCATTAAGCCGATATTTTTGAATAAATACTTGAATTTATTGTTCACGCTTTAAACTTCCTTGTTATTTCAGACTGTCCGATAAATACGCTTTTGATGCGTTAATAAATTTTTCGGCATTTTTGCGGGCAGATACAAAATTTATGTCATCCAATTCAGGAATGGCAGTGCTGTTGTGTTTAATTAATCGGTCGGAAACAGCAAACTTATTTAATATGTTAACAATCCTTGAATTTGTGTTCAGATAGGATTTATCCGAAAACTGCTCAAAAACAAAAAACTGTGTTTCAAGCAGAATTGAAAATGAGGTTGCATGAAAGGAATCTGTAACCACATATTCAGCGTTATGAATATAATTAATAAAATCAAGGGGAGCAGAATTTATATATTCGTTTGTATTGAACACATAGAATTCACGTCCCACAACAGGCAGACCTACAATTTTTAAATTGTGCTTTTCAGCAAATTTTTTTACTGCAAGCCAATGGCGTGTGTTGTATGTCAGAAAATAATAAAAAAGATAAGGCTCATTTATTTTCCTTTTATTTCCGCTAAGCGCAAGCCATTCTGTTTTGTTTAAAAGGAAAACAGGATCGCACACATTTTTAACAGGCTTGTTCAGTGCAGTGCTTAGCTGATGAACAGCATCCTCCTCTCGAAGAGAAACAGCCGTAAAATCCTTTAACAAATCAGCATAATCCTTTATTTTTTGCTCAGGCAGCCTTCCTAAACCAATACTGGGTGCATATGATATTTTTCTTTTTTGGCTTCCGTCAATATAGTCAAGAAAGAAATGTTTGTCCATCCAGTTTGGATTCCAAATCTGGTCGCTGCCGCATATGAATGCATCAAAGCTGCCTCCGATTTCTGCAAAATCAGCATCGTTTATAACCGGAGCCGTAACATCGCATAAGCTGTCGATTGTTTCAAAAAAGCTTTGCCTTTTTTTATCGAATATGTCAGAGTGTTCGGATTTATATTTGTTTGTGCATATAAAGTCAAGCTTGTTTTGTACCTTTTGCATAAAGGTGCGTCGTTTGTCTTTTGGGAAATTTCTGGGAGGCAAATAATTGATAAGTGAAGGCTCATGCCCAAGCTTTTTCAGATATGTCTGCAATGCCAGTGCCTGCAGAATTGTTCCGTAATTCATATCACGAAACCAGGTGGTAACGCCGATTTTCAATGTATTGCTCCTTTAAATTTATTGATATAAAATCTGCTTGCCTCTTTAAAGCCGAGATTTTTGAATTTAGTGTAAACCCTGTCGGGTATGCAAATGATTCTTATAATTCTTTTTGCATTTTTTTTGCCAAGCTTTCTCGCAATAAGCTGTTCCTTTTTATGCCATTTTTTGTAGTTTTCATCTGACCATGACATATTGTACCAGTGAATGCTTAACGTGTTTTCGGTGCAGTTAAGAAGTCCTGTTGCATAATTCATTGGTGCAAAATATTCAGTAGGATAAATTGTAATGTCCAAAACCTTCTGCATTTTATCGTTAATAACAGCTCCGTGCTTTTTCAGAAGCTCTGTTGCCATAAAAGGAGAAGGTGAAAGGTTTAATGAGCCGTCTTTTTTGTAAAAGCTCACATTATCATACATATCACGGAGGATTTTAATACCGTTATGACCCTGCTCTGCACCGAATCCTGATCCCGGATTAATAAATGATCCGCCTTCAAAGCCCATAAATGCTTTGTTGTCCAGGATACTGTCAAAGCTTTTTATTAACTCAACATCTGTATCAAGGTATATACCGCCGTGGGTGTATATAATATCAAGCCTTGCAAAGTCAGGTACAAAGCCCCATTTTTTTTCATTATATGCATCCTGCATATATTGATTTTTGGATATATCGTAGTTGCTTTCATCCCACCTGATTATTTCATAATCGGGGCAGAATTTTTTCCAGCTTTCAATACATTTTTGGTCTTTTTCCGGTATTGGATTTCCGCCGAACCAGCAGTAATGAATTTTTTTCGGTATCATATTTACACCTGCTTACTCTTTCATTTGTTTTATGGATTTCAGCCACATTCTGAGCTTTGTATAGTCATTTCTCAGTCTGAACTCAAGCTCCTCACGGAAGGTGCCGACTTTCCATATTTCATCCTTTTTTGCTCTAAGCTTTGCAGCATTTTCTTCAACCGTATCCCAATACGGATAAAAGTAAAGCTCCGTTATTCTGCGAAGAACCTTTTTGTCCTTGTCAAAGCGTTCCTTTTCAAGCAGGTTAAAACGTTCCTGCGGGTCCCATTCAAGGTCATAAAATTCCTCGGTATCCGTGCGCTTATTATAAATATATTTATATCTGTCGCTGATAACCGCTAACTTTCTGTCAGGCTGCGCATAGTATTGTGAGTCCACAAAAATATAATCTTTTTTTACAATCTCATTATTAAGCAGAAGTTTGATTAAATCCACGTGTGATGTGATATAGTCAACGCTTTCAATGCCATTTATTCTTGGTGCAATCAGCGGCACACGGCAGGTAGGCTCATAAACGTGAAAGCCGTATCCGGGTATGTTTTTATGCATATTCATATGACCGTGATCAGCGGTGATGTAAATGTTTTCATCACCGTATTTTTTACGGATGAAGCCTAAAATATCGTCAACAACATCAATATCGTCACCGTAGCTGCAGCGTCCTCTGATAACGTGGGGGAGGTGCAGCCATATAAATAATTTATCGCTGTCCTGAATTGAATTCAGCTCCGCATATATTTTGTTTACTGTTAATTTCAGCAGGTCATCATTTCTTTTCAGCGTCACATTTTTCGGGCGGTGAACACCTGACTGTTGCTGCATTTCGACAATATGTATTTTGGTTTTGCTTTCATCGCCGAATTCTCTGACATAAGGGTAGGCACCTCTCATATAGTCAGGGGACCATATGATGTGGCAATCATAGCCCTCCTTTTGAAGAATTGAAAAAATACTTTCCTTCTCATTCGGTTCAACGCTTGTATAGCGTTTTCTTTTTTCAAAGCTATGGCAATATTCGCCTGTGAGCATACTGCTGAATACCATAGAGGTTGACGCTGCTGAGGTGTGGTGATTATAGAATACCGTGCCTTTTTCAGCCATCTCGTCAAGGTTTGGCGTTTTCCAGTATGGATTGCCGTAAAGAGGGAGGTTTTCAATACTCATTGCATCCTTTGAATAAAGGAAAATTACTTTTTTCATACTGCTGCCTTCTTCGTTTTGGGAATTTTAACCTCAGCCTTTATTTTAGCTTCGGTTGTTTTTTGTTCCCGTATTTTAATAAACAATGTCGCCAGTGAAAAGAAAATAAGGTAAGCAATTTCAATTCGCAGTGAACTGTTATAAACAAAATTAAACAGTGAAATAACTGACATCATAAGTGTAAAGGTTGCATAACTGCTGAATTCCTTTTTCCTTTTACTTTTAAGTGCGATAGCCATTATGAACACAAAAATTCCCACAAAGAGAATCAGACCGATGTAGCCTGTTTCAAGATAAATCATAGCCGTTGAACGGTTACGATAGCCTGTATCCTCATACATTGTTGCAAAGTTGCTGTGGCACCATTTGAATGTTTTTGATGATTCGCAGGCTCCCAGTCCATAGCCGATAAGCTTGTTGAGCGTATTGTCCTGGAAAAAGTAATCGTTAACCTGTGATATTGCTGTCAGTCGTGAAATGGCTATATCATTTTTTCCGTATACTGTACGGCTGTTATATTCTATAATGCTTTCAAGGGAAGTCATATGCTCCATTGAATCACTTTGAACGATGGAGAATACCTTGAAGCCAAGGTAAAGACCGGCTATGCCGAATGCTACTGCTGCAAGCCTTTTCACAACAGAGCCCTTGCTGCTGAAAAGAGTAGGAATAATCAGTATAGCAGCCAGCTCAAAGAAGAAAAATTTAATTTCGCTGAAGGTTGCAACAACAATACTGCTGAGAATAACGGCAATCAGAACATATTGATTTATTTTTTTCTGAATATACCCTACAAAGCAGTAGGCACATATAACTGTAAGGTAGATATTTAAGTAGGCATTTCCGCCGAATTCCGTACCGAACATACCGCTTAAAAGGTCATTTCGTTTATGCATAAAAATGAACTCAACCAATATGCAGACAACATTGTAAATCTGCAGCCTTACAACATTTTTCATAATCCTGTCAACATCTTTTGATTTAAGATTGTCGATGCAGATAAAGAAAAAGAAAATGAAGAAAAAGTTGTTTCTTATGCCCCACAGTATCTGACCGGTAGGAACTAATCTTATAAAGGCTACAGCAGTGACTGCAACCATATAAAATATGATGTAGCCTGTCAGCCTATTGTACTCCCTGTGTTTAAAAAGAAAGGGAATTTTCTGCATGGAAAGTGCTGCCATTAAAATCAGATTAACATCAAGCAGGTATCTGGTAATACTGGGGATACCTACTATGCTTATCAGAGATTCAATTATCAATAAGTAGTAAATCTGAAATTCAATCAGCTTTGATAAACGGAGTTTCATATTTAACCTCAAAAGTTATTTGCCGGCGGCAATTCTTCTTTTTGCCAGCTCATCGGTTGTGCCGATTTTTCTGGCAGGGACGCCGCCCCATATTTCCCCTGTGGGAACATCCTTTGTTACAACAGCACCTGCAGCAATGATTGCATTTGGTCCGATTGTAGTGTCATACATAATTGCAGCATCTGCACCTATAACACAGTTGTCAAGTATTTTGATTTCACCGACATAGTTTCTTGCCTTGATATTCTTATATTCAGGGCAGTTTACAAGCATATAGTTGATTACATCGTGCGTGATAAACCTTACATTTGCACACACGTGAACATTATTACCGATTGAAACCAGCTCAGGCTCAGAGGGTATGGTGTGTGAATAATAAAGGCTTTTTTCGCCGAACTGTTTAAATAATTTTGTTTTTCGCAAATAATCGCTTTTTTTGAATACTGATTTTGTTAAAAACATTTTCAGCATTATTTTATATCTTTTCAGTGCCGGATTTGACATAGTATCTGTTTGCCTTTCAAAAGGATTTTTGGGGAGCTTTTATCTCTTTAATTGCTTTGCAATGTCGCTGTCAACAATTTCTTCACCTGATTTTGTTTTGAGCTGTTCACGTGAAAGCTCAGATAAGCCATCGCTTATTACTGCATTCATATCGCAGGTGGAAAGCTTATCCAAATCCTCTTTGCTGACCTTGCCGTCCCTTAAATCACGGCATATTTTGTTTTCATACATAGAGTATTTCTCATCCTTGAAATATCTGAGAAATTTATGTTTTATAACCCACATTGCAGGCTTCTGAATATATTTATGCATAGCAGGGGATACGGAGCCAATCATCCAGCACTGTCTGTCACAGTGACGCACCTTGTTCCTTACCTTATCAGCCTGCTCGCTGTTCCAGAGCGTTTCCCAGTCGGTCTCATTCAGATTTCCCATAACCTCTTTTTCTTTGGTGCCGTTACAAGGCATAACATCACCATATGGGTCAATGAAAAAGGTGTCAAAAGCCATGTCACAGGGAAGCAGACGCTTTTGACCGTATATGTAATTGATTAATCCATGGTTGAAATAAGCTCTGAACCATTTTTTAGGTGAATTTGATTTTAAAAGCTCGTTTATCAGCTTTTCAAATTCCTTTGCAACCATAGGTCTGTCGTTTATAATATTTTTTGCCTCAACAAAATAGAAGGAATTGTGCAGTGAGGCAGTGGCAAATTCCATATTCATTTTATCGCTTAATTTGTAAAGCTCAACTAAATCCTTGGCGTTGGCGTCCTGAACGGTCATACCGAAGCCAACGTCCTTCATACCCATTTCAACAAGCTTTTTCAAAGTGGTGTAGCCGCGGTTAAAGCCGTCCTCAAGTCCGCGGATTTCGTTATTTGTCTGCTCCAGACCCTCGATAGAAATTCTGATTCCGATATTCGGAAATTCCTTGCACAAATCAATGATTCTGTCCGTAAAAAATCCGTTTGTGGAAATAACAATTCTGTCGCTTTTTTTATAAAGCTCGCGCACTAAATCCTTTAAATCCTCACGTATAAACGGTTCACCGCCCGTTATGTTTGTGAAATACATAGGGGGGAGCTTTTTTATTGTTTCAAGTGAAATTTCCTCCTCAGGCTTTGATGGCTTTTTGTATCTGTTGCACATATTGCAGCGTGCATTGCATCGGTATGTAACTATGACTGTTCCGTTTAATTTTTTCATTTGCGCTCCTAAGATTTATATATTGCCATTAATTTCGTACAGTATGTTTCGACAGTGTCAAAATCCTTGTCAAGACAGTACTGACTCATTGTGCTGCTGTCTATTCTGTTGATTGCCTCTATCATTTTTTCTGTATTTCCTGCTTCAAACAAAAAGCCTGTTTTTCCGTCATCAATCAGTTCAGGTATGCCGCCGATAGCTGATGCAACAACGGGTGTGCCGTACATAATGCTTTCCATAACGGAAAAAGGACAATTTTCATAGCAGACGCTTGGAAAGACAGAAAGCTTTGCTTCACGTATAAGCTGCTCAAGCTCAGCACCTGTTTTAAATCCGATGTTTGTCAGATTTGGTGCAGCATTAACCTGTTCCTCCATAGGACCCGAGCCTGCACATATAAAGTTAATGTTTTTTGCACGAATCAAAGTTTCGATGCCTTTTTCCTTAGAAAATCTACCGAAATACAGTATGTAATCCTTTTTTTCTGTCTGTTTTTTATCAACACTGTCAATAAAGTTATGAAGTGTGACCGTTTTATTTTTGAAAAGGGGGTTCGTATCCAATTTGGTTTTAATAAATTCACTGCAGCAAATAATGTTATCTATTCGGTCATATGTATTTTTGCTGTTATACAGCTTTGCCTCAAATGTGCCAAGCAGACTTTTCAGTGTTGAGCCGTGAATACATTTGTTTTTTGTACAGCTTGAAAAATTACCGCCCAAACATTTTTCACATACATTTTCATTATTGTACATCATATGATTCGGGCAGATAAGCTGAGAATCGTGTGCAGTGTAAACGAGCTTTGTTTTTCTGCCTGTGCGTTTGTCAAAGTCCTCGACAGCATAAATGATGGACGGTGTTAGCTGAAAATTAAAGTTATTCAGATGAACAACGTCAGGCTGAAAATGGTCAAGAACTGTGTTGAGCTTTTCCCTTGCTTCCTTGGAATAAATGGTTTTCAGTGAATATTTAAGCTTGTCAAGTGCATTTGCCGTATGGAAATCCATACCCGATGTGTATTGTTCAGCACTGTTGCCTACACATCTGTCCTTGTGCTCCATACCAAAATATTCCACCTGATGACCGATTGATGACAGGTATTCACCAAGCTTAAACATATATGTTTCCGAGCCGCCATTGGGATACAGAAACTTGTTAACCATTAGAATTTTCATTTACTCACCTTTGTATAATCTGAGTGTTTGTTCAACAATTGCCGACCAGTTATATTTGCTGCAGATAAAGCTGCTTGCGTTTAGCTTATAGCCGTCAACGAGCTGTGGATTTTCAAGCAGTATCTGAAGTTGTCTTTGAAGCTCATCCTCATTGCCTTTTTCAAAATACACGGCTTTGTCACCGCAAACCTCTGTACATTCAGGTATATCTGAGGTTAAGCAGCAATTTCCGTAGCTCATTGCCTCAAGCAGACTGAGGGGCATACCCTCCAAATCACTGGGCAGGCAATAGATGTAGGCATTTGAATAAAGCTCCTCAAGCAGCTCGCCGTCGACAAAATCGGTCAGAATAATATTGTCATTATCCTTTGAAAGATATTTTATATCCTCCACATATCTGTCGGTATGGCTTGAGCCGCCTGCAATAACAAGCTTTTTATCTGTGGACAGTTTAGAATACGCTTTTATAAGAGAATGAACTCTTTTTTCGGGAACAATCCTGCCTAAAAATAAAATATATTCGTTTTTGGAAATGTTATATTTTTCTTTTATTAAGCTGTCGTCTTTAATTTCAGGTTTGGTAACTCCGTTTGGTATAAAGACGGTTGCTCTGTTATAGGTATCCAAAAAATACTGCTGAACATTTTTTGAAAGAACAATGACCTCATCCGCATGTTTAGCAGCCATTTTTTCACCGAATTTTAAAAATCTTGTGGCAAAGCCGCCCCATTTTGAGCGCTGCCAGTCAAGACCGTGTATAGTAACAATTACACGTTTTCCGAACAGCTTTGGCAGCCAGCACATGGATGAAGGTCCTTCTGCATGAAAATGAACAACCTTCGCTTTGCTGAAGGCTGCACAGATGGCAGCAAGAATACTGTAAACGATTGCATTGAGCTTGCTGCTTTCAAAGGTGAAAACATTTTTCAGCGTTACACCCTTATAGGATTTCAGTGCTTTTGTTTCAAATTCCTTGCCTGAAACGTGATGACCCTTGCGGTTATAAACAGTGACCTTGTGTCCCTGCTCTGCAAGACGTGTGGAAAGCTCCTCAACAACAATTTCAATTCCGCCCTCGCGTGACGGTATTCTTTTGTGACCAATCATTGCAATGTTCATTTATTCAGCACCTTTGTGTGTTAAAACAACACCAACTGTTTTAAATAGTATTTTTATATCAAGAGCAGGTGACCAGGTGTCAATATATTCGCAGTCAAGCTTTACAACCTCTTCAAAATCCTGAATGTTCGACCTGCCTGAAACCTGCCATAAGCCTGTAATTCCCGGCTTCATGGAAAGTCTTCTTTTATGATGGCTTTCATACTGTTCAAACTCTTCAACAGTAGGGGGTCTTGTTCCGATAAGGCTCATATCACCCTTAAGTACATTCCAGAACTGAGGCAGCTCATCAATACTGTATTTTCTGATGAATTTGCCGACCTTTGTGATTCTCGGGTCATTATCCATTTTAAACATAAGCCCGTCCATTTTGTTTTGCTCCATTAATGCCTGTTTTCTTTCCTCGGCATCAGCATACATGGAACGCAGCTTATAAATATTAAAGATACGACCGTTTTTTCCTACTCTTGCCTGCTTGAAAATAAGAGGACCGGGAGATTCTATCAAGAGAGGTATTGCTGTTATAAGAATAATTGGCAGGGAAATAATCGTGCCGAATAAGCCGCCGATAAAATCGGTTGCTTTTTTCAGTAGGATTTCACGGTCATCATGTATTGCAGGCGCAAATACAGCCACGGGATGACCGGCAACCATACTGCAGTTTATATTGTCAAACTTGCTGTTTTTAAGAATTTTTTCAAGTGACGGAATATTGACATGAACGGTAATGCCCATATCCTCCAGCTCCTCGATAAGCATAGCAATATAATCCTCGTGACCCGCAGGAATATTGATATAAACCTCATCAAGAGTTGCAGTTCTTATCCAGCCCATGACATTGTCCTTGTTTGCTACAACAGGAACATTATAAATCTCA
The DNA here is from genome assembly GCA_002493325.1 of Ruminococcaceae bacterium UBA7101. GTDB lineage: Bacteria > Bacillota > Clostridia > Oscillospirales > Acutalibacteraceae > Eubacterium_R. The sequence continues at coordinate 5,388 of DKYL01000069.1, read as the reverse complement.
TCCGTTCTTGTTTTAATGGGGTTTGATGCATTATTGTTTGTAATGCAGTAGTAGCTGTTGTTTTCATACTCGGCATCAAGCAGTGCGACTGCCTTAATCTTTTTAGTCCAGTCAAGCTGTAAATCCGTGATATATTTATCAGCATGACTGTAAATCGTGATGATACCTGTTTGTGTTGCGTGCCTGCTGTTTGTTATTTTCCTGAGCATTGTTTTTTTTGTTATATATCTCAGTATTAAATCAACTGCAAAGAAAACAAGGAAGCTGCTTATAAATAAATAACGGGAATCAATGATTTCGTTTTTTGTAAGAATAAGAACAACAGCAAGAAGTGCATACGTAAAAACGCAGTTTCGCAGTGTTAAAAAAAATTCTCTCGGTCTGCTTCTCATCAGCAGATTAAGCGGAGAGGAAAAGAAAAAAAACACAATTCCATATACTATAAACAGCGTCATAGTATAATTGCTCCAGCTGCTGTGGGGATATTCAATAATTTTTGGTATTACGGCTGTAAAAAATATGTAGCAGACTATATTTGCAAACAGCAGTGCAGCAAGTCCGCTTGCGAATTCCAATATATATTGGATTCGGCTTCTTCTGCTCATTTGATCTCACCTGTTATTTGTAGTTATATGAATAATTGTAGTTATAATAACCGTATTTTGAACGGTACCCCTTTTTATAGTAAAGTGAATAGCGCTTATTCTTTGCGTTAACATCATTAAGCACAAAGCCCACAATATTTGCCTCAATCTGCTGTAATGTGCTGACGGTGGTTTTAACCTCCTGTATATCTGTTGTTACGGATTTAATAACCAGAATATAGCCTGTTGCCTTAGAGGAGAAGGCAGTTGCGTCAGTCACAAGATTAACCGGCGGAGTGTCAATGAATACACAGTCATAATGTGCCTTGACAAAATCCAGCAGCTTATCCATTCTTGCTGATGAAAGAAGTTCTGTAGGATTTGGCGGAATTTTACCTGCTGTTAAAACGGAAAGATTTTCTACATCTGTTTTGGATACGGTTATATTGTCCGTAAGTCCTGCAAGTATTTCAGATAACCCGTTTTTAACAGGTATTGAAAACATACGGTGAACAGTGGGATTTCTCATATCAGCATCAATCAGAAGTGTTCTTTTGCCCATCTGAGCCAAAGATATTGCCATATTGATTGCATTGATGGATTTACCGTTATTTGCAGTAGGGCTTGTTATAACGAATACAGGGCATTTTTCGCCCTGCTGTGAGAACAAAAGGTTTGTTCTTATTGCGTTGTATGCTTCTTTAACAATAAAGGGGGAGTCTGCACAGAGCATTTTCTTTTGATCATCCTTTGAAAAGGCTGTTGTGGCGTTGCGCTTTTTATCTCTTTTTTTAAAGTTTGCCATATTAGTTCCCCTCCTTTTCTGTAATGGTGTGGTCAATAACCGAAGGCTGCGGCGGTATTAAAAATTCCGATTCAGCGTTAGCTTTGCTTTTTTCAGTAACAGGAAGAAGCTTCGGTATTGTACCGATAATCGGAATATCAAATTCTCTCTTCAAATCATTTTCATCGTTAATGCTTGTATCAAACATATCCTTCAGGAAGAAGAATGCAAAGCTGAGGATAAAGCCTGCGGCAGCACCAATTAAAATGTTTTTCTTTGTATTCGGAGATGAGGGCTTTGTCGGTTCTTTTGCATAGTCAACAATTTCAACACCGCCGACCTTCATGATTCTTACAATCTCATCAGGGCATACATCAGCAATAACATTTGCGATTTCTGCTGCCTGCTTAGGGTCAGTGCTTGTTATGGAAACTTTAAAAATATTGGTTTCCTCAATTGCTGAGCAGCTTAGCATTTTCTTTATCTGAGTTGGAGTAATGTTTCCTTCAACCTGATCGGCAACCTTTTCAATAAAGGTATCGCTCTGGATAGCAACCAGATATGAATTAATAAGCATCTGCGATGCTTCAATTTCATTTGGCGTGATATTGCTGCTTGGGGTTACAATGTGCTCGCCGTTGCTCCATGCATAGAGCTGGATGCTTGCCGTGTACTGGGGAGTGATAAAGAAGTTTGTAATGCATCCTGAAGCAACAGCTCCTATTACTGTTATCAGAATGATATATACAAGCTTTTGCTTTATCATTTCAAATATCTTTTTAAAATCATTTAATGCATGCTTTAAAATTCTTAGGTTCCTCGTTCCACTTTTGTTAAATGTAGAAATAATAAGACCTGTGTTTTCTCTCAAAAATCGGATTAAATCCTCATTGTTTTCATATCTCATTAATAATCCATTAATGATGTAAGTAAATTCTGGAGCATATTCAAATGTCTCTCCTATTAACTTTTCTTTGATTCTTTCATAATCATTTGCTTTATCAAATACATATTCAATTTTATCTTGAATTTTCTCTACCATTGGTTTATCTGATACCTTAGATAAATCTCCTTCTTTATCTAATAAATATGTTGCAATAAATGTTTTCATTTCTAAGTTGCTACTTTTTAGCTTTGTTGATAATTCTTTTTCATTACAAATAATTATTGTTTTTATATGATCATGTTCAACAAAGTTATTAATATAACCAAGTATATCTATAACATCTACATTTGCTCTTTCAAGGTCATCAAAACATAGAACCTTATCATCTGTAGAAAAGAAATCCGAATAGTCTATTCTGTCTCCATTTTGTGTAACACCAAAGAAATTTGCCATATCAAGTCCTGTCTTTGCATACTCTGGTATTGTTGTTTGACCGTTTGCATCCATATACTTTTTAAGGTTTTTATCCATTAGTTGTGTTGTTTCTATAAAGATCTTTTTACTAATTTCTTCTAGATTAGATATACCATATAAAGACATATAAATTGTAGTAAATTTCTTTCCATTTAAGTGCATAGATTCTATTTTGTTTCTTATTTTGTGATTCCAAAAATATGTCTTTCCGCTTCCCCATTCACCATTAATCATAATGGCATAATCTGTGTAATCTGCTCTAACATAATCTAATATACTTTCAACTAAATCTTCCATACATTACTCCTCTTAGTTTTAATCTTTTGCAAGAGTTAATACTCCGTATTTCATATGCGCCTGCATTTTTTAACATTTTACTGCACTCTTCTACTGTACTTCCAGTAGTATATATATCATCAAATAATAAAACTTTTTTGTTTTTTATTATTTCATTATTTCTTACTTCATATGCATTTTTTAAGTTGTTTCGTCGTTCTTCTTTTCCTAATGTGCTTTGTGGCAAAGTGTCTTTTACTTTATATAAAACATTAGTTAAAACGCAAATATCTTTCATACTTTTTGCTATTTCCATAAGTATTAATTCGCTTTGATTATAACCCCTTTGCCTGTTTCTTTTCTTGCTTATCGGAACTGGGATTATTATATCATACTTTCTTAAATATCTACATATTTTTTTATTATTTACAATAAAATTTGCAAATGCCTTATATTTATATGCTTGTTCATTAAATTTATAATTTACTATGCTTTTTCTTATTATATCTTTGTAATTAAATATGTAGATATGTGTAGTAAAACTCTTTGTTAAGTAAATATGCTTTTTACATTCTTTTATTTTATTTAGTTCTGCCTTACATTTAGGGCATAGTGATTCTTTGCATATTTTATTACAAATCCCACATACATTTGGAAAAAACAGGTTAAGTACAGCATCAATAAAATGCATGTTAACACCTTCTTTTTATTAATAGATTTTTATTTGGATTTTTTAATAGGGATTTCCTATTTTTAGATTAAAAATTTATATAATTATAAGTCCGCTTCATCTTGCTGTCGGTTGGGCATTTTCTTTTTAGGCTTAAAAAGAAAAGCACAAC
>DKYL01000069.1:0-1255 GCA_002493325.1 Ruminococcaceae bacterium UBA7101 | reverse complement strand
TTTCTTTTTAGGCTTAAAAAGAAAAGCACAACCGACACGTGAAGCTATTTTCACAAAAAATTAGAGTTCTATTTCATATTTTGTAACTTATATACAAGTCCTGTATTTCTTTTTTTAGAATCTACATTTTGTATCATAAAATTAACTACTCTATCTTGTCCTACTATAATTAAAAGTTTTCTTGCTCTTGTTATTCCTGTGTATAATAGGTTTCTTGTAAGTAGCATTGGAGCTGATTGTGGTAACACCATAATTACTACATCAAACTCACTTCCGTTGAGCTTTATGTATTGTAATTGCATATGCATGTTCTATTTGGTCTAAATCAGAAAATGCATACCATGCAACTTTATTATCATCAAACCTGATTTTTACTTGTTTTTCAAAATTATCTATTTTCTCAATAGTACCAAGTTCTCCATTAAACACTCCACTACCATTTTCATATTCTGGCTCAAATCTTTCCCAGTATATATCGTAGTTGTTCCTAATTTGCATAACTTTATCTTGTTCTCTAAATATTACTCCCATACTATTTTTTTCTGACTTAAAATCAGATTCTGGGTTTAGTTCTTTTTGTAAAGCTTTATTTAGTTCTTTTGTTCCTAACATTCCTTTTTTGGTTGGAGATAATACTTGTATATTTTCAAAAAAGTTATAGTTTCCAAAGTTTTCTAATCTTTCTTTACAAAGCGATAGCACTTGGTATAACATTCCTTCGTTTGTACTTTCCTTTATATAAAAGAAATCTTCTTCAGTTTTATTTTTCTTTGCCTCTTCGATGCTTATAAATCCTTCTCCTTCATTTACTTTATGGGCATTTACTATAATTTTACTTTTAGCAGCTTGTCTAAATATTTTATCTAAGTGAATAGTAGTCACAACTTCTGAATTTATTAAATCTTGTAAAATACTTCCTGGTCCTACAGATGGCAACTGATCTGCGTCTCCTACTAAAATTAGCTTTGTTCCTTTATATACTGCTTTTAGTAAGTAATTCATTATAAATATGTCTACCATAGATACTTCATCTACTATAATAACATCTGCATCTAATGGTGCCACTTCATAATCTATACTTTCAATTTTTCCCTCTTCTTCTATTTTTCCTATTTCTAATAAACGATGCAAGGTTTTTGCTTCTTTCCCTGTTGCCTCTGTCATACGTTTTGCAGCCCTACCAGTTGGAGCACATAGTACTACTTTCTTTTTTTGTTCTTCATATAAATCTATTATACTTTTTATTATTGTTGTT
>DKYL01000070.1:473-13955 GCA_002493325.1 Ruminococcaceae bacterium UBA7101 | reverse complement strand
CATTTTCTGCATCTGCTTAAACTGAGCAAGCAGCTTGTTGACATCCTCAACCTGCATACCGCAGCCTGCCGCAATTCTTCTTTTGCGTGACGGATTGATAATATCGGGCTTTGTTCGTTCCTCTTTGGTCATAGAGTAAATGATTGACCTGAATTTTGTAAAGGCTGATTCATCAATATCCTCATCCTTTATCTTGCTTCCGATACCGGGAATCATTTTAATTGTGTCCTTAAGGCTGCCCATTCGTTCAATCTGGTCAAACTGATCAAGCAAATCGTTAAGGTCAAATTTGTTTTTGGCAAGCTTCTTTTCAAGCTCAGCCGCCTTCTTCTCGTCAAGGGACTGCTCAGCCCTTTCAATAAAGGAAAGCACGTCGCCCATACCGAGAATACGTGATGCCATACGTGACGGGTGGAAGGTTTCAAGATTATCGAGCTTTTCACCTGTACCCACAAACTTAATCGGCTTACCCGTAACTGCTCTTACAGACAGTGCCGCACCGCCTCGGGTATCACCGTCAAGCTTTGTAAGAATAACACCGTCAATACCGAGTGTTTCGTTAAAGCTTTTGGCAACATTAACTGCATCCTGACCTGTCATTGCATCAATAACCAGCAAAATCTCGTGGGGATGAACTGTGGAGCGGATATTTGTAAGCTCCTCCATCAGCTGCTCATCAATATGAAGTCTGCCGGCTGTATCCAGGAACACATAGTCATTACCGTGATCCTTAGCATATTTAATTGCCTCATCGGCAATTTTAACAGGGTTTTCTGTACCCATTTCAAAAACAGGCACGCCAACCTGCTCACCCACAACCTGAAGCTGTTTAATAGCTGCAGGACGGTAAATATCGCAGGCTACAAGAAGAGGTCTGTGACCTTCTTTTTTCAGCTTAAGAGCAAGCTTTGCTGAGTGTGTTGTTTTACCGCTTCCCTGAAGACCGCACATCATAATGACAGTCGGAGGATGGTTGGCAATTGCGAGCCTTGACTCGTTGCCGCCCATTAAATCGGTAAGCTCCTCGTTAACTATTTTAATAACCATCTGACCGGGAGTAAGTGACTCCATAACATCGGCACCGATAGCACGCTCTGTTACCTTAGCGGTAAATTCCTTTGATACTTTATAGTTAACATCTGCTTCAAGAAGTGCAAGGCGAACCTCACGCATTGCTTCCTTAACATCTGACTCAGTTAATTTGCCCTTGGCACGTAATTTTTTAAATGAATTTTCTAAGCGTTCGCTTAAGCCTTCAAATGCCAAGTCGTCAACTCCTAACCCTCTTTAAGGAAAGAGGCAAGTGTTTTAATTCGGGCAACACAGTCATTGATTTCCATGGAAAGGGAGTGATTCAGATTATATTCATTGATAATCTCGGCACACGCAACAATTTCGTCAACGCCCTTTTTCATTTCATTAAAGCGCTTTGCAAGCCCCAGATGCTCCTCCATATCAAAGAGCTGAGCCTCGGCACGCTTGATTGAATCCCTGACACCCTGACGGGTTATGCCCTCATTTTCAGCAATTTCGGAAAGTGAAAGGTCATCCTCATAATAATAGACTAAAAAATCATGCTGCTTCTTTGTAAGCATTTCGCCGTAAAAATCCAGCAAAAAAGGGATTTCAAGATTTTTAGCCAAGCTGACCTCTCCTTTCATATACGCATAAGTGTAAAGCTATAATCTTTACAGCAAGGTGTATTATACTAAAGAGTGACCAATAAGTCAAGCCTATTTGCAATAAAAAATATTATAAAATTTGTGCATTTGCTATTGACACAATCTATGGTGTAAAGAAAATTGCTTTACACAAAATAGATGACTTATCAATATTGTTTTCTGAAAATTTCACAGACTTCGAGAAATGGAGCTGAATTACGTTTTGTTGCGAGCGGGAGCTGTGTTAATTCAAGTTGCTACAAAATAGTCCACTGGTCTATTTTTCCCAAATCAAAGATTTGGAGCAACGGTCTCTTGTGCTTTGCACAATTCACTCCCCCGAGCAAAAAACGAAAAACGCAAAGAGCCTTGTAATCCTTATGGATTACAAGGCTCTTTAAAGTGGTTCAGCCCACTTTATCGATGTCTGATTATAATGCAGCCTTTGCTGTTTCAACAAGTGCTGTAAAACCAGCAGGGTCAGCAACAGCAATTTCAGAAAGCATCTTTCTGTTAAGATCTACGCCAGCCTTCTTAAGACCGTTCATAAAGGTTGAGTAGTTCATACCGTTTGCTTTGCAGGCAGCAGAAATACGTGTAATCCACATTCTTCTGAAATCTCTCTTCTTCTGCTTTCTGCCGATATAAGCATACTGTCCGCTCTTCATAACAGCCTGCTTAGCTGTTTTAAAGAGTCTGTGCTTTCCGCCGTAGTAGCCCTTAGCTGCCTTTAATACTTTCTTTCTTCTTCTACGAGTGGTCATAGCGCCCTTAATTCTTGCCATGTCAATATACCTCCGTGTTTATAGTTAAGCTTAAATATCTAAGCAATTTCTTCTTACTTATAAGGAACTAATCTCTTGCACTGCTTCTGGTTTGTAACGTCAGCAACTGCAGTCTTGCGTAAATTTCTCTTACGCTTTGTTGATTTCTTTGTAAGAATGTGTGAGGTGTAAGCATGAGCACGCTTAACCTTGCCGCTTTTTGTTGTCTTAAAACGCTTTTTAGCGCCGCTGTGTGTCTTAATCTTTGGCATAATTATTCCTCCGTATTATAAATTACTTAGCCTGCTTTGGTGACAAAAACATAAGAATCTGTCTGCCCTCAAGCTTTGGTGCTTTATCAACATTTGCTTCCTCTGCAACAGCCTCGGCAAAGCGCTTCATATTATCAACGCCAAGCTCCGAGTGAGCCATCATTCTGCCCTTAAGTCTGATAGAAACCTTCAGCTTATGACCTGAAGCAAGGAACTTTTTAGCCTGATTAACCTTAGTGTTGAAATCACCGACATCAATTGTAACGGAAAGGCGGATTTCCTTCGTTTCAATCTGTTTCTGGTTTTTACGGTTTTCCTTTTCCCTTTTTGCCTGCTCATAGCGGAACTTAGAATAGTCCATAATTTTGCAGACAGGCGGCTTAGCCTGAGGAGCAATCTTAACCAAATCAAGGTCACTGTCCTCTGCAATTTTAAGTGCTGCTTTGGCACTCATAATTCCAAGCTGCTCACCATCGGCAGAAATTACACGTAATTCCTTATCTCTGATTTCACCATTAATCTGTTGAGCTTCCTTACTGATAAAAAACACCTCTTAAAAATTAATAACAAATAAGTGCGAACGCAAAACGCCCGCACTTCAATAATTACAAATGTAATATTGCCCTTTTTGCTGACACTGAAGGGGAGAACGGGGTTCGTTCTTCTTTGTTGTGTGAATATACTAACACACATCTTAACATTTGTCAAGGATTATTTTATTGTGTATTTGTTTTGCCAAGCACAGCCCACTGTGCCTGGAAATCGTTATAATCGTCTGTGAAGTAGAAATCAGCACCGTTATTGTAGGAGAAGAAATAGAAATACTCGGTATCAGCATGATTGACCACAGCATCAATATTTGCAACACCGGGGTTACAGATAGGTCCGCTTGGCAGTGCTGCACATTTATATGTGTTATAGGAGGTCACAACATCATCTGCAAAGCCTGCCTCACGCAGCTTATTGCCGTAATCAATTGTGACATCGCTCTGAAGCTGCTGTCCCTTCTCAAGTCTGTTGATAAATACAGACGCAATTTTCTGTGCAACACCCTCACCCAGCGTTTCCTTTTCAACAACCGACGCAAGAGTCACAAGCTCATACATAGTCATATTATTCTGCTCGCAATATGCTCTCCATTCACTGCTGATTCTGTCAGCGAAGGCACCGAGCATTGTGTCAACAACCTCGTAAGCCTGCATATTTTCGGCAAAATCATATGTGGCAGGAAACAAAAAGCCCTCTAAAGGATATGCGATTGTGGAGCTGTCGGGAATATCGGAGATGAAGGAATAGTCATATTTTGACTTATCCTTGCAGGCATTCAGAAAATCCTCTGCACTGCACACACCGTTTTCTTCAAGCGTTGTTGAAATCTTAAAAATATCATAGCCCTCAGGTATACAAACAGATACAGACTGATGTGTGACATCAGGTTCTTTCAGCTTCTGTGCAATCTCCTCATAGCTCATCTGTGCATTCAGCTCAAATTCACCCTGTATATATTCAAAATCAGGATAATACTTATTCATCCACATATCCCATATGGTGTCGCTGTTGATAATTTCATTGGTAAACAGAGCCTGTCCCACATCATACTGAGATGTACTTGTGATATGAACAGTGCCGCCCGATTTCTGCCTTCTGTTGCCGTCAACCTCATCCGTTACATATTTGAAGCCGAAAAAGCCGACAACCGCAATAAGCACAACAGCAAGAACCGCTATAACGAATGATGAAAGCTTACTTTTCTTCTTTGCCATAATGTTCTCCTTTATCCATACACATTGGTATATGCGCAAGTCCCCTGTCCATTATTTCAGTGCCTATTACTTTGAAACCCAGCTTTTCATAAAAGGGCACTGCATAATTCTGCGCATCAACAAGCACTTTATCAGCACCCATTTCAAAAGCTTTTTCTGTAACTGCTTTTACAATTTCGGCACCGAAGCCTTTGCCGCGGCACTTTTTCAGAATGGCTATTCTTCCAATTTTAAAGCCTGCTGCTGTTTTGGCAATCCTTGCAGTGCCCACAGGCTCATTGCCGTCATAAAGCAGTGCAAACAGGCTTGTACTGTCATATTGGTCAAACTCACCCTTGGCATCAGCACCCTGCTCATTTGTGAAAACGCAGGTGCGTATTGCCTTAACAGTTTCAAATTCATCAGCACTGCTGTCAAAAAAATCAATCCTCAATCTGGTGTACCTTCAGCATATTTGTTGTACCTGAAATACCAAGGGGTATTCCTGCGGTTATAACTACAATGTCACCCTTTTCAACGGCATTTGCAGCCAATGAAACCTCAACAGCATGGTCAAACAGCTCATCCGTATTATTTTTAAGTTCACATTTAATCGGCGTAACACCCCAGCTTAAACTAAGCTGACGCCAAACCTTTTCATCAATGGTAGCACCTATAATATTGGTTGCAGGTCTGAACTTTGAAATCAGTCTGGCAGTTGTACCGCTTTTTGTCACCGTGATAATTGCAGATGCGTTCAAATCGTGAGAGGTTGTAACGGTTGCGTGACTGATTGCCGACGTAGTATCCTTAGCAATACTCTGAGGATAGAAATTATTGAAGCGCTTAATATAATCAATATCATCCTCGGTATTCTTTGCAATGGAGGTCATAGTTTCAACCGCCTCAACAGGATGCTTGCCCACAGCACTTTCACCCGAAAGCATTATGGCGCTTGTGCCGTCATAAATTGCATTGGCAACATCGGTAATCTCTGCTCTTGTGGGTCTTGGATTATTTATCATGGATTCCAGCATCTGTGTTGCGGTAACAACAATTTTGCCTGCATCGTAAACCTTATGAATAATCATTTTCTGAATTGACGGAATACGCTGAAAATCAATCTCAACACCCATATCACCGCGGGCTACCATTATACCGTCAGACACTCTGATGATTTCATCAATATTCTTTACGCCCTGCTCATTCTCGATTTTTGAAATAATTTTAACATTCTTCCAGCCGATAGCCTCAACATAGTTGCGCAGGATGGTAACATCTGTTGCGCTTCGTACAAATGATGCAGCAACAAAGTCAAAGTCGTGATTTGCACCGAACTGTAAATCAGCCATATCTCTTGATGAAAGATAAGGCATTTTTAGCTCAACATTCGGCACATTAACACCCTTATGATTTGTCAGCAGACCGCCGTCAATAACCACACAGTTAATATCTGTGCCGTTAACCTTTTCAACCTTCATTGAAATAAGACCGTCATTGATTAAAATGGTTGTGCCGACACTGACATCAGCAGGCAGTCCTTCATAATTGATATAACACTTTTTTTCATTGCCCATACAAGGTGTTGTTGTAAGTGTATATTTATCACCTGGGCTTATAACCGCACCCTCAGGATTTTCAAAATCGCCAAGTCTGATTTCCGGTCCTTTTGTATCAAGCAAAGTGGCGATTGGCTGATTGAGTCTGTTTCTTACCTCAATTACTTCGTTAAGTCTTTTTTCGTGATCCTCGTATGAACCGTGGCTGAAATTAAATCTTGCCACATTCATACCTGCTTTAATCATTTTTTCAAGCACCTTCGGGTCATCGGTTGCAGGACCCATCGTGCAGATGATTTTCGTTTTTTTAGTCTTCATAAAAATGCTCCATAGTTTATTGGATAAAAATAATTATAAAGTATAATCAAATTTACCCCATTGTTATGATACCACAAAATCATCAAATTGCAACAATAAATATATTAAGATTTATTTATATCAAAATAAAAGACGAGTGTCAAAAGCTGAGGTTCGATAACGCACCTCAGCTTAAACACCCGTCTTTAAAATTTTGATTATCTTGTAACTGACTTTGCAGGAATAAAGGTATCATCCGACTTTTCAAATTCAACGGTTACAGTATCGCCCTTATTAATCAGCAGCACCTCCATAGCATCTGTTACCTTAATGTAGTAATACTTGCCGTCAATCTGCAGATAATAAACTGTGTTGCCGTCATTAACAGATGATTTAATATCCGTTACCTCGCCTGTAACCTTATTGCCGTCTGCTGACGGAGCAGGTTCTTTGCCGGGGGTCTGTGTATCGGAATTATTATCGGCACTGTCAATTTTATCCGTGTCAACAATAACGTCGTTCTTATCCACATCATCAGCTACACCCTTTTCCTTGAGAGCATCAATATAGCTTTCGAGTGCACTGTTCAGTGCTCTTGCGTCGCTCTTTGCCACATCAAGAAGACCTGTACCAACAACAGTCTTATCCTCAAGGCTTACAAATGCATAACCCTTTACCGTATTACTTGCACCGTAAAGTGACATAAAATAGGTCGGGTTATCATCAATACCAAGCAAAATCGGGAAGGTTGCTGAATAACCATAGTTCTGTACAGCATCTGCAGCAGATTTCTGTGCGGCACTTTCCATTGCGCCCGCATTTTGATAATACTTTGTTTCTTTCGTTCTCTGATTACATAAAATGAAACCGAAGTTGGAAGCGTCAGACTCTGATGAGGTTACACCTGTGTAAACCCATACGTCATCATTCATCGCAATATTTCCGCTGCCGACAGAGGCAACATTAACGTCATTCTGGAAAATAATGGAGTTCCAGAAGCCGTTCTGCAGCTTACCGTAATAGTTATACTGCTCAATCAAAAGGGACTCGCTGTAAACAACATCAATCCAGTTCAGTGATGCATCTGTTCTTACCTGCTCAATATCATAATACTGGCTTTCACCATTGAGCGCATCGGTGATAATTACACCCTTAACATCTGTACCGCCGAAAAGACCGATTGTCTTGTCCAGTGCAGCAGTAATCCAGTAAGGATGCTGGTCATCATCAATCTCAAAATTCGGCGTATCAAGCAGCATTGTTGGATACTGGAAACGCAGATGACGAATCAGCTTTTCATTAAACAGCTCAGTAGGTGAATATTTAATGCCTTCGCCAAACTGCTCAACACAATTGATAGCTGTAACCTTCTGTGTTACAAGGTCTGTAATCATATAAGCAGGAAGACCGTTTTTGGTATTGTTAACCCACTTGAAAACATCTGCATACTCAAGATAAGAAACTCTTACAGGTGTATTCTTATAGTTAATCTGTGTGGAATTTGCAGAAACAACATACTGGCTCTTATATTCGCTGAGTGAGCCAAGCTGCTGGTCGGCAAGTGTATAAGCACGTTCCGCATCCACTCTCGGCACCTTGTCGTAGCTGATGCTTTCAAAATCCGTTTCAAAATTGCCGTCCTCAATGGTCATAAGCTGACTGTAGCTGCCTGCTCTGAACAGGGTAATACCTGTTAACCAGCCCACTGCCATAACAGCAAGCACAACGCCCACAATAATCAGCGGCACAAGTGACTTCTTCTTAACATACTCTTTACGCTCAACCTTTTTGTTTGCCTTACATACAAATGCAAAGGAAGCAATAAAAATTGCAACAAGCAAAACAATAAACAGATAAAACTGTGTGTCGTGAATATTAAGAGCAGGAAGCATCATATAATATGCAATTCCTCCGCCCACAAGTGTTATTAATAAAGAAATAAGCACACGCAGCGGCACCTTATCAGGCTTAACAACTGCCTCTACCTCTTCGCCCTTGGGCCATTTTATTTTTTCCTTGAATTCATTAATAACCTCATCGGCATTATAATCCATATTAGGAATTTGGTTATTATCCATAATCAATTCTCCTTTAAAATAGTATTTCAATTATACTACATATTCATATCATTATCAATATATATTTTGTGAATAAAAATTCAGGTCACTGCCAAAGTCAATAGGTATTGACAAGCTATCTTAACTGTGATATTATACAAATAGATACTTTTGGTATGTAATTGAGGTAAGGTCATGGCAAGGAACAAATACCCTGAAGAAACAAAAAAACTGATTATTGAAAAGGCAACGCAACTATTTCTTGAAAAGGGGTATGAAAGCACTACCCTTCAGGATATTATCGACAACTTAGGCGGTTTGACAAAGGGTGCGGTTTATCATCATTTTTCTTCTAAAAAGGATATTCTTTTAGCAGTTATAACGAATATCTATGCTGATAACCATTTGCTTGCCGATTGGGACAAGGTATTAAAATGCAATGACTTGAACGGCAAAGAAAAAATCAAGAAAATGTTTGAAATGTCATTAAGTGATACTGATGAGATGCGTTTTACCGCTATGAAAGTGGATTATATAAAAACGCCTGAGCTTTTAAGCTATTATCTTAACAGAACAGTAAATTACCTTGCACCCCAATACATTGAGCCTGCTATAAAACAGGGCTTGCTTGACGGCTCAATATCAACGGATTATCCCAAGGAGCTTGCACAGGTTGTGATGCTTATTGCAAACATATGGCTTCACCCTGTTGTTTTTCGCTGTAATAAAAACGAAATGAAAAACAAGTTTTTGTTTTTGTGCGATATGGCAGACAAAATGGGGCTTAACGGACTCCTTGATGATATTTATCCGTTACTTGAAAATTACGTAAAATAAAAACCGCTGAAGCGGTTTTTGTTTTAAATATATACATACCAAAAGTATGTATAATGATAAAGGAGAACAAATGATGAAAAACCCTTATGAAAATGAACAATTCTTAAGAACAAAAGAACGTTTGATATACGGAATATCAAACGGAGGACAGGTTATAGGGTATTCCCTTGTATCATCATACCTGATGTATTATTATGTTAACATATTTGCCATAGATGCCGGAATTGTTTCAATTATCTTTTTAATCGGCGGCATATGGGATATCATGAACAACCCTTTAATCGGAACATTTATCGACAGAAAAAACAATTCAAACGGGAAGCTCACACGCTTAATAAGAATTTTTACTCCCTTTCAGGCAGTGGCAACAATTCTTATTTTTATGGGTCCGGTTTTTATAAAAAGCAGTTCCGATCATTCCCCCGCCAAAATCATTTATTTACTTATAACATATTTTTTGTGGGAATTCTTTTACTCTGTTACTGATGTTTCCTTCGGCGGACTTGCAGCAGTTATTTCACCAAATCCGATTGAAAGACAGAAAGCCATATCAACCGCAAGTATATGCGTTCAATTATCAGGCTCTTGCGTATTTGTATTAATCCCTATGATACTGGATTTGTCAAAATCAGGCAGGCTCGGAATATCTCTTTCAGAGGTATTTATGGGAATAGGTATTATTGCAGGAATCGTAGGCGTCGGGCTCTTTGCTCTTTCAGGCTATTGCGTAAAGGAAAGAATTATTCAGAAAAAAGCTATTCAGCCTGTAAAAGAGCTGCTGTCAGGCTTAGCAAGCAACAAACCGCTTATACTGCTGTTGCTGTCTAATCTGATTTTAAGCTTTGCAGGCATCGGTGAAGCATTTTCAACCTACTACTATTTTGACGTTCTGGGATATGCCAGTCTGTCAATAATAACCAGCACACCGGCATTTATTATTTCTCTTTTTTCATATTCGCTGATAAAAACAGCTAAAAAAAGATTCAACAACAAAACAATCATCATTGGGAGCAATCTCACTGTCGGTGCATTTCAGCTTGTTCTGTTTTTCATAGGCTTGCATCACTTTCAAAATATAAAAATCATGCTGCCTGCAATCATACTTTGTAACTGTATTACAGGTCTTTTCGGGGGTATTTTTAACACCTTGCCCACAGAAATGCTTACAGAGGCGGCGGACTATGCAGAATGGAAAATGGGAGTAAGAATGGAAGGAATTGCATTTTCATTAAAAAACAGTGTCGTCAAGGTATATGGCACGCTTGCTCAGGGCTTGGCTGCATTGCTGCTCAGTCTGATTGGCTATGTTTCATCAGAGCAGCCAATTGTGCAGAATAATACAGTTCAAAGACGAATATGGATTATTTTTTCATTGACACCTGCTGTAATCCGTATATTGTGCACACTTCCGATTTGCTTTTATAACATTGTAGGCGAAAAAAGAAAACAGATGTTCAATGAGCTGACACAGCTAAGAAATAAAAAATAAAAAAACAGCGGTTTCGCATTGCGAAACCGCTGTCATTATAATAACTGAATTATTTTACGAGTGTAACACCCTTGCTCTTCATAAGATAATCTTCTGAAGCAGGATATTTCCATACCATTGTAACATTAAGGCTTGCACTCTTATCCTTGATTACAGCAATATTTGCATGAGTTACAGAAACCTCTGCAATCATCTTATACTCTGCACTTACAATTTCCTTAGAGCTTGCATTGATTTTAACTGTTGCAAAACCGCCGTTATAATTAACCTTACAGTTTTCAGCAGTTGTACCTGATGACCAGCTTAAAGCACTGATGCTGTCAACAGTCTTATCAATAGCGCCGAGTGACTGGAACACGTGACCCTGAGCATCCTTACCGGGAACACTCATATTAACAGCTTTTGGCTGAAGCTGAATGGTAATAGTACCATCGCCGTTATCCTTAACATTAGCTGCTACAAGGTCATCAGCAACAAGACGGCTTGTTGTAAGGCTTTCACCATTACCATCCCACTCATCTGTATCGAGATTAGGATCTCTGTTGGTACTTGGTACAAGACCATTAAGACCGGGAGAATAAAGACCGCCCACAATGCCGGGAACAAGGTTATTAATCATTGCATTTTCTTTGCCGTCAATCTTAATTCCGCCTACATCAAGAGCCTCTTCACCGAGAAGCTTGTAGAATTTCTGCGGATTTCCGTCCTTATCCTTGTAGTCTGCCATCAGAGTCTTTGAATAATTATAAGCCTCAACATAGAAATTAGTAACATCTTCAATAGACTTGAATTCAACACCACCGTAAGTACCGGCAGCAAAGTCTTCAATTACAAGTGCATTGTCTGAACCGCCTGCAGGATCAGCAGCTTCTTCCTGCTTTTCCCATGTGCCGTCCTTAATCTGATGGATAGCCTCAATAGCACCATTTGTTACGTAGTTAACTTTCTTACAACCTGCAAAGCTGGTAGCAATCATACCAACAGCAAGTGCAAGACATAAGCCCTTCTTTACATATTTGTTCATTTAGGGTTCCCCTTTCATAATTTGTACAATGTACGAATCTGTTTAGTCTAAAACACTACATATAAAATTTATCGTAAAATTGCAAAAAAGTCAATAGTATTTTGAAAATTCAATGACTATTTTTTTAATATACGCCATTTTTCATTGAGATTTGCAGTTTGTTGTGCTATAATATGGAAAAATTCCTTAATTTTTAACGGAGGCTAAAATTTATGAGATGTAAAAATTGCGGCACAGAAAATGACGACAAAAGATATATATGCGAAAATTGCGGCTCTCCTCTTTATGATGAAGAGGATTTCACAGCTCCCTCTGTCAATCAGCAGACACAGGCTTTTAATTCTGTTAACACAAACCAATCAGATAGCACAGGTGCTGTTCCGCCTGCTGAAAATAACAGCAATAAAAATAATGCTGACAGCGAAAATAAGCTTGCAGAAAAAAAGAGCATCATTGTTATAGCAATACTTGTTGTACTGCTTGTTGCAATCATTGCATCTGTGGCAGTTGTGGCAAGCACAAAGAATAAGAATGAAGCATCCACATCATCCACTTCAAGTACCTCTCAGACACTGTCAACAAAGCAGTCAACGACAAAAGAGCGTACAACCGAAAGAACAACAGAGAAAGAAACAACCACTGAATCAACCACTACCACAACAACTACAACCAAACAACAAAACTGGTCTGTCAAGCTTGTGAGCCACGGGGGCGGAACTGTTGACGGCAGCGGCACATACAAAGACGGTGACAATGTAACGATTACTGCCACACCGGATGACGGATATGAATTTGACGGCTGGTATACAAACGGTACAAAAATAAGCAGCACAATGAGATATTCTTTCACCGCTGCTGAGGATATAAGTATTTCCGCAGTATTTTCCCCTGTCAGCACAACGGAAACAACGATCGAGAATATTGACGGAGGAATGGATTAATGACAAAAGGTGAGCTGGCAGAAAGCCTGTTCAGAAACGGATATAACTGCAGCCAGTCTGTAGCCGTTGCTTTTTCTGAAGAAATGAGGCTTGATAAAGAGCTTGTATCACATCTTGCGCTCGGCTTCGGCGGAGGTATGGGCAGAATGAGAGAGGTGTGCGGTGCAGTTTCAGCTATGACCCTTGTGCTTTCTGCAGTTTACGTAAATGATGACAGGGCAAAAATGTATGAGCGTGTGCAGTATGTTTCAAACAAATTTAAAGAAGAAACAGGTTCAATTGTATGCCGTGAGCTGCTCGGATTAAACACCAAGGGTGCTGATGATCCTACCCCTGAAAAGCGAACACAGGAATACTATAAAAAGCGTCCCTGCCCCAAAATTGTTCACCTTTGTGCAGATATTCTTGAAGAATATTTAAAATTAAACCAATTATAATAAAAAAAGTGTTGCATTTTTTCAACTTTTGTGTTATATTATTTAAGCACAAAAGTTGTGCATATGTGCGCTGGTAGCTCAGCTGGATAGAGTGACTGGCTACGAACCAAACAGTCGTTTTTGTATAAAGCGCATATTTACAATTTAATAAGGTGTTACGCGCCGGTAGCTCAGTTGGATAGAGTGTCTGGCTACGAACCAGAAGGTCGGGGGTTCGAATCCCTTCCGGCGTACCAAATAAAGGATATGGACATCGGTCCGTATCCTTTATTTATTATATCAATAGACGAGGGATTCAGACACGTGGCTCTGAAAACTGAGGCGTAAGCCGAAAATTTTCAGGAAAAAGGTACAGTGTACCTTTTGATAGCAAGAGGAGAATCCCTTCCGGCGTACCAAATA
>DKYL01000070.1:0-158 GCA_002493325.1 Ruminococcaceae bacterium UBA7101 | reverse complement strand
TAGCAAGAGGAGAATCCCTTCCGGTGTACCAAGCAGAGTGAACTTTTGTTTACTCTGCTTGTTTTTTTTATAAAGGAAAGGGCGAAAAGCAAGCTCTGATTTTAAGGCGTAAACCGAAGAAACAGGAAGAAAGCTTCCGAAAATTTTTTGAAACAGGA
>DKYL01000039.1:17363-17507 GCA_002493325.1 Ruminococcaceae bacterium UBA7101 | reverse complement strand
ATAAAATATATTATGTATATTAATAGGTCTTTTGAGGTAAAAAGATGGATAATTATATTTTAACAGGTAAGGAATCATTAGGTATTGAGTTTGGTTCAACCCGCATAAAAGCTGTTTTGGTTGATGAAAACTGCAATCCGATTG
>DKYL01000039.1:16720-17053 GCA_002493325.1 Ruminococcaceae bacterium UBA7101 | reverse complement strand
GATGAAAACTGCAATCCGATTGCAACAGGCAGCTTTGACTGGGAAAATAAGCTTGAAAATGGTATCTGGACATATCATACCGATGAAATATGGTCAGGTCTTCAGGCTGCCTATGAAAGTCTTAATTATAATACTGAAGATAAGTTCGGTACTAAAATTAAAAATCTTTCATCAATAGGTTTTTCTGCAATGATGCATGGCTATCTTCCTTTTGACAAGGATGATAATCTGCTTGTACCATTCAGGACCTGGCGTAATACGATAACTGCCCAAGCGGCAAAAAAGCTGTCTGAGCTGTTTCATTTCAACATTCCTCAGCGCTGGAGCATTGCC
>DKYL01000039.1:0-16449 GCA_002493325.1 Ruminococcaceae bacterium UBA7101 | reverse complement strand
ATTCCTCAGCGCTGGAGCATTGCCCATCTTTATCAGGCAATACTTAACGGTGAAAGCCATATTGATGATATTACATACTTTACAACGCTTGCAGGCTATGTTCACTGGAAGCTTAGCGGCGAAAAGGTATTGGGTATCGGCGAAGCATCAGGTATGTTCCCGATTGACAGTGATACCTGCAATTATGATGCTGATATGCTTTCAAAATTTTCACAGCTTGAAGAGGTTAAGGCTCGTTCGTGGAATATTGAAAATATATTGCCAAAGGTGCTTGTTGCAGGTGAAAATGCAGGATTTCTGACTGAAGAGGGTGCAAAGCTTCTCGACCCCAGCGGCTTACTTAATGCAGGTGCTGTTATGTGCCCGCCTGAAGGTGATGCAGGAACAGGAATGGTTGCTACTAACAGCATTGCTGTCAGAACAGGCAATATTTCTGCCGGAACATCTATTTTTTCAATGGTTGTTCTTGAGTCCCCGCTTAAAAATGTTTATGAGGAAATAGATATTGTCACCACACCGACAGGTAAAAATGTTGCTATGGTGCATTGTAATAACTGTTGTACAGACCTTGATTATTGGTTTAATCTTTTTATCGAGTTTTCTAGGCTCAGTGGCAGCAAATTAAGTAAACCGCAGATTTATGACTTGCTTTACAATACTGCTCTTGACGGTGACAGTGACTGCGGCGGTCTTGTTTCGTTCAACTATTTTTCAGGTGAACCTGTTACAAAGGTTGAAAGCGGCAGACCTTTGTTTATGAGAAGTGAAAACAGCAGATTTAATCTTTCTAATTTTATCAGAACACAGATTTATTCAACAATGGCAACCCTTAAGCTTGGAATGGAAATTCTTGAGAATGAACAGGTGAAAATTGATTGTCTGACAGGTCACGGCGGTTTGTTCAAAACACCTGTTGTCGGTCAGAAGCTTATGGCAGGTGCAATGAATTCACCGATTTCTGTTATGGAAACTGCCGGTGAAGGCGGTGCATGGGGAATTGCTGTTCTGGCAAGGTATGCTTTTGACTGTGAGGATAAATCCCTTGATGATTATTTGAATACAAAAATATTCAGCAGATATAAGAGCACAACCATTGAGCCTGATGAAAAAGATGTTCAGGGATTCAAAAAATATATTGAGCTTTATAAGAAAGCTTTGACAGTTGAAAAAACGGCTGTGTCGAATATATAAGGAGAATAATTATGGCAATTAAGGATTATGAATTTTGGTTTGTTGTGGGAACACAGCATTTATATGGAACAGAAATTTTTGCAGAAATAAATGCACATGCTGATGAAATGGCAGCAGAACTTTCAGATAAGCTTCCTTGTAAGGTCATTGCAAAGCCTTGTGTAAAAACAGCAGGTGAGATTTTAAATATAATGCAGGAGGCAAATAACACTTCTGCGTGTGCAGGCGTTATCACATGGATGCATACCTTTTCACCTTCAAAGATGTGGATTGCAGGCTTGAACGAGCTTAATAAGCCATATCTTCACGTAAATACGCAGTATAATCGTGATATTCCATGGGACAGTATTGATATGGACTTTATGAACCTTAACCAGTCTGCCCATGGTGACAGAGAGCACGGTTATATTCACGCAAGAATGAGAAAAAAGGTTAAGGTTGTAGCAGGCTACTGGAAGGATGAAGAATTTCAGAACAAAATCGGCATCTGGATGCGTGCTGCAGTAGGTGCGGCAGAGTCACGCAAACTCAGAGTACTTCGTATTTCAGATAATATGAGAAATGTTGCCGTAACAGATGGTGATAAGATTGAAGCTCAGATTAAGCTTGGCTGGCAAGTCGACCATTATGGTGTTGGTGACATCATCCGATATGTCAATGCTGTTACCGATGAAGAAATTGATGCACAGATGGCTGAGTATGAAAAGCATTATGAAATGGATACGGACAATATGGACGCAGTCCGCTATCAGGCGAGGGAAGAAGTTGCAATTAAAAAGTTCCTTGACGAAGGTGGTTTCGGTGCTTTCCACACAAACTTTGAGGATTTGCAGGAATTAAAACAGCTTCCCGGTTTGGCTTCACAGGATTTAATGCGTCAGGGCTATGGCTTCGGTGCAGAAGGTGACTGGAAGGTTGCCGCTATGACCAGAGTAATGAAGCTTATGGCTGAGGGTATGAACGGCGGTACTGCCTTTATGGAGGACTATACATATCATTTTGAGCCCGGCAATGAAATGCTGCTTGGTTCACATATGCTCGAGGTTTGTCCTACTATTGCGGCGGCAAAACCAAAAATTCAGGTTCATCCTCTTGGTATCGGTGACAGAGAAGATCCTGCAAGGCTTGTATTCAAAGCACAGACAGGTAATGCTATAGTTGTTACTCTCGTTGATATGGGGGACAGACTCAGAATGATTGTTAATGATGTTGAATGCAAGGAACAGAAGAATGATATGCCTAAGCTTCCTGTTGCAGGTGTGCTCTGGAAGCCGCTGCCTTGCCTTCAGACCTCTGCAGAGGCTTGGATTTATGCAGGCGGTGCTCATCATTCCGTGCTTTCATACACCCTCACAGCAGAGCATATGCGTGATTTTGCTGAAATTATGGGTATTGAATTTATTCATATCAATAAAGATACTGAAATTAATGCATTCAAAAAAGAGTTGTTTTATAATGACGTGGCTTATAAGCTTGGTATGTAAGAGGTAAAAAATGTTAGAGGAGTTAAAGCAAAAGGTTTTTGAAGCCAATCTTCAGCTTGTAAAATATAATTTAGTTGTACTTACATGGGGAAATGTTTCTGCCATTGACAGAGAAGGAGGCTTATTTGTAATAAAACCATCAGGTGTACCATATGATACTATGACGGCAGAAGATATGGTTGTTATGGATTTGAACGGCAATAAGGTAGAAGGGGAGTTGAATCCCTCTTCAGATACACCGACACATCTTGAACTTTACCGTCAATTCAAAGATATAGGCGGTATTGTGCACACCCATTCATCATGGGCTTGCTCCTGGGCACAATCAGGAAGAGATATACCTGCCTACGGCACAACTCATGCTGACTACACAAACGGTGCAGTTCCCTGTGCAAGGGGATTAACACAGAGTGAGGTTGAAGGCGAATATGAGCTCAATACAGGTAAGGTCATTGTTGAAGAATTTGACAAAAGGGGCATTAGCCCTGCTGAATGTCCTGCTGTACTGATTCACAGGCATGGTCCTTTCACTTGGGGTAAAGATGCTTTCAAGGCAGTTGAAAATGCTTTGATTTTGGAGGAAGTTGCCAAAATGGCTTACAGAACCGAAGCAATATCCGGTTTTGTCGATAATTCAAATATAGGCATTGAGCCGTATCTGCTCGATAAGCATTATCAGCGCAAGCACGGTACTAATGCCTACTATGGACAAAGATAATTTAGGAGGAGAAAAATGAAGAAAAAAATATCATTGTCAATTTCTGTATTGCTTTTATCAATCTTATGTCTTCTTTCATTTTCAGCCTATGCTGATGAAACAGAAACATTTGAATTGAATAATGAAAATACATCCGCTTCTACATACTATAAAGAATATCAGTATGTCGGCAAGGCTATTACACCTGCACTTACTGTTAAATGTAACGGGAAAAAGCTTGTTAAGGATGTCGACTATACAGTCAAATATTCAAATAATGTAAACGCAGGAAATGCAAAGGCTGTTATCAGCGGTATAGGTAAATACAGCGGAAGCTATACCAAAACATACAAAATAGTTCCTGTTAAAGACTCCAAGGATCTTAAGTTTTCGCAGAAAGAAACAATTGTTCCTTATACAGGCAAGGCAAGAACACCTAATATTGTAATTACTTACAAAAACAAAACACTGACTAAAAATAAGGATTACACAATTTCATACTCTTCTAATGTCAATATAGGCACTGCAAAAATGACAGTTAAGGGCAAGGGCAATTTTTCATTTAATAAAACCTTTAAGTTTAGAATTGTGCCTGCTGAGGTTAAGGGGCTGAAATTTTCTCCGACTGCTAACTCAATTACATTGTCCTGGAAAAAAGCAAGCAATATAAGCGGTTATCAGATTATGGAATATGATTACAGTAAAAAAGCATATAAAACTGTAAAATTTGTATCTGCATCAACAACAAGCTATACAATCAAAGGACTTGATCCAAGCTGTCTTTATAAGTATAACATCAGAGCATACAAAGAAATCGGTAACACTACCTACTATGGTGTTTATACTAAGGAGCTGATGACAAGAACAAGATCAGCCAATACCACAATGCGTTATGTAGCGATAAACGGAAATAATTTGTATGCAAGCTGGAATACTGTCCGTGGTGCCGGATATGTGCTTATTTATGCAACCAATTCACGTTTTACCGACGCTAAGGAAATTTATATCAACGACAGCAGAACAGGCTCGTATACTGTTAAAAATATTAACAGAAACAAGTCATACTACGTTAAGGTATGTCCTTTTACCACATTAAACGGTGTTAAATATTTTAGCGGAAAGAGCCCTTATATCAGCACTGATTATTCAAAAAGATTAGCTGTTACAAGTTCGTATTATGTTAATAATGCTAACAGAACAACCAATCTTAGACTTGCATCAAATGCTGTTAACGGCACCATTGTTTTGCCGGGTGAAACATTTTCATTCAACAAGACTGTAGGTCAGAGAACATATGCAAAGGGTTATAAGGATGCCCCTGTCTTCACAGGACCTAATTCCCAGAATGTTGAAAACGGAATCGGCGGAGGCATTTGTCAGGTAGCATCTACAATGTTCAATACAGCTCTCTATGCTGATGTACAAATAACTGAAAGACATCAGCACAGCCAAAGAGTAAGCTATGTACCGCTTGGACGTGATGCTGCAATATCATGGGGTTCGCAGGATTTCAAGTTTAAAAATACATCATCATATCCTATTAAAATAGTTATGGATGTCAGCGGCGGTGAAATCACCTGCGAATTTTACACGAACTCTAAAGCAAAAATTCCGAGTATAAAGCTTGATGTTCAAAGATCAGGTAAAAACTTCACCTTGAGAAGATATTCAAGCGGAACATGTAACTACACAACACGTTCATATTATTAACAGAAAATTTAAAAGGGAGTTAATGATTTATTCATTAACTCCCTTTTAGCATAAAGAATCCCACAGCATTAGCTGTGGGATTTTGAATTATGTATTATCTTTTAATGTCATCCCACTTAACACCGTTAATCTGGAATAAATCATCAAACTTATAAACATTGCTTTCATCCTTAGTGTGGCTTGGATACCATACCTGAGCAAAGAATGGGTTAGTCTTAGCAACAGCATCGTAATTCCATTCCTTCTGAGGAATATAGCACTCTGGGCACCAGTGACCGCCAAGAAGAATAAGAGCAGGTGAAGCCTCAAACTCTGCACCGCAAAGACCGCATTTCCACTTAAGCTTTGTAGCCATATCGCCCTTAGTCATAGTTTCTGACAGGCACTCACCGCCACGGAACTTAGCAGCAGCCTTCATATCTTCAATGTCAAGCTCGCTTTCAGGCTTTGATTCATCATAACCGTGGTCAAGCTTAAACTGCTCAGCAGCTGCATTATCTTTATCAAACTTAATGATTTCAAAATCTTCCCACTTTGAAGGAATCTTTCTGTAATCATCCATTGTACCGTAGTATGCTGAAATTCTTACAGGATCTTCAGTCTTAACCCAGTCAAGAGTACCGAAATCCTTAGTTTCAGCAATCTTCTTCATAAACGGCTTAGCACAAGCAGCTACAAGGTTCTTTGGAAGATATCTTGGTATTTTGAAGTAGAATTCAACCTGATCAGCAAGACGGTTGAAATACTCCTGTACAGGTAAATTCTCACGGAAATGAAGGAATTCCTCAAGCTTGTCGCCATCTGCATAGAACTGACCGTGGAAGTTCTTTGTGATGAACCAGTTAGGGTCAAAGAGCTTTTCTGGACCTGCAAGACCAAGTGTACCAAGGAGCAGGCATTCAAACTCATAGTTAGAAATTCTGTATTCCTTACCTGAACCAATGTTGAAGAAATGATTCCAGAAATCAGAACCAAGGTTGCCCTTCTTGTCCTCGAGAACAAGGTTGCACATAAGACGACCTGAGTCCTCAACAGTACACCACTCAAGAACACCGTTAACAGGAACGTGGAACATAATAGGGTCCATATTCTTTAAGATATTTGGATAAAGGATACCTGACTGACGCATTACAACCCAATTCTTAATACCGCTTTCAACGAATGTGCGCTCAGCAACAGTCTTTGAAATAGCATAGTGGTCATAAATAGAAATTTTAATCGGGTCACCGCAGCGTCCCCAGTGGATAGGATAGTTACGTCCGCCTGTTTCAGCAACAGTACCGATGTAGCAAACCTTAACTGCATCAGGATCAGGCTGAGCGAGAACAGCTTTACAGATGTTCTGTGCAGCACCGATGTTTGTAGCCTGAGTTCTGTAAGGCTTCCAGTCTGCAGTTGGTGAAACCATACCGCCAACGTGAAGAACATAGTCAGAACCTGTTACACCTTCGAGGATTGAATCATAGTCACCAAGGTCACCCCAAACAATTTTTACGTTTGGCTTAGCCATAAGACCCTTGAGTTTCTCCTCATTTTTCGGGCTTTTTCTTGCAAGCATCTTTACGTTGATGTCGCTTGGGTGCTTAATCATTTCCTGAACAGCAGCCCAACCCATATTACCGGTACCACCAGTAATAAATACTGTTTTCTTTGCCATAATTTTTCCTCCTTAATTGAGCAAATCTATACTATTAAATTATAAACTAATTATAAACAAATTTCAACAGTGAAAGCGAAATATTTATTTCAATAGTAACAAAAATTTCTTATAATTGTTGTGCAATATTAACAAAACAAATTTATGTTGACAATATTAATTAACTGGTGTATTATATATCTAAAGTTAATATACTTATCAAGAGTGGTTGAGGGACAGGCCCGATGACGCCACAGCAACCTGCTTTATGTAAGGTGCTAATACCTGCGTTGACCGAATGATGAGGTTATTGTTTGCACATACCTCATGTATGTGCTTTTGTTTTGCAAGGAGGATGTTTTATGTCTAATTTTTTATTTACAAGTGAGTCTGTTACAAAGGGTCATCCTGACAAAATTTGTGACCAGATTTCAGATGCAATTCTTGATGAAATGATTAAGCAGGACCCAATGAGCCGTGTTGCATGCGAAACTACATGTACAACAGGTCAGGTTCTTGTTATGGGTGAAATTACAACAAATGCTCAGGTTGATATTCCGTCTATTGTCCGTAAAACTGTTTGTGAAATCGGCTATGATGACGATAAAAAAGGCTTTAACGGCAATACCTGTGCTGTTTTAACTGCTCTTGATAAGCAGTCAACAGATATTGCTATGGGTGTTGATAAATCCTTAGAGCTTAAAAATAACGAGGAAGATGAATACAATCTTAATGGTGCAGGCGATCAGGGTATGATGTTCGGCTTTGCCTGTGATGAAACAGAAGAGCTTATGCCGCTTCCTATCAGCCTTGCTCACAAGCTCGCTTTAAAGCTGACTGAAGTCAGAGAAAGCGGAACACTGCCATATCTTTATGCTGATGGTAAAACACAGGTTACTGTTAAGTACGAGGATGATAAGCCGGTTAAAGTGACTACTGTTGTTGTTTCAAGCCAGCACAGTGCTGATGTTGAGCTTGCTCAGCTCAGAGAGGATATTATCGAAAAAGTCATCAAAACAACGGTTCCTGCAGAGCTTATTGATGATGACACTGTTTATTATGTAAACCCAACGGGAAGATTTGTTATCGGTGGTCCTAATGGTGATTCAGGCTTAACAGGCAGAAAAATTATTGTTGATACATATGGCGGATACGCTCGTCACGGCGGCGGTGCTTTCAGCGGTAAGGACCCGACTAAGGTTGACCGTTCTGCTGCTTATGCTGCACGCTGGGTAGCTAAAAACATTGTTGCTGCTGGTCTTGCATCCAAGTGCGAGGTAGAGCTCGCATATGCAATCGGTGTTGCAAAGCCCGTTTCAGTAATGGTTGATACCTTCGGCACAGGCGTTAAGAGTAACGATGAAATCAGCGAAATTGTCAATAAGGTATTTGATTTAAGACCATCTGCTATAATTGACAGACTTGAGCTCAGAAAGCCTATCTATAAAAATGTTGCTGCATATGGTCATATGGGCAGGGAAGACCTTGGCGTTTCCTGGGAAAAGACAGATATGGTTGATGAAATCAAAAAGTATATGTAATTAAAAATTTTAAGGCACTTTTCAACAAAAGTGCCTTTTTGTGTATCTGCAGGTGAAATTATGGATATAAATAAATTGCCGCTTTCAATACAAAATCACGTAATTAATCAACCCTATAAAACTGATAAGGTAGGGGAGTCGGACAGCAAAGTATTCCTTTTTGACGATATGGTTTTGAAGGCAGAAAAAAGTTGCAGGCATTCTGACAGAGAATATGAAGCCTTGAAATGGCTTAGCGGCAGACTTTCTGTACCTGAAATTATTGCGTTTGAGAAATCAGACGGCTATAATTATCTTCTAATGTCACGGATAAAAGGTAAAACAATGATTGATGATATTATAAATTGTAATCCTTATAGGCTTGTTGAAGCAATGGCGGATGGTATAAAACAGCTTTGGGCAATAGATATAAACAATTGTCCCCTTGACAGCAGACTGCCGTCACAGTTACTTGAAGCAAAATACAGAATAGATAATGACTTGGTTGATACAGAAGATTTTGAGGAAGATACATTAGGTGATAACGGCTTTAAAAGTGTTGATGATTTATATAGATTTCTTATAAATCATCAGCCGAATGAAGATTTGGTTTTTACTCACGGAGATTATTGTTTGCCTAATTTATTTGTAAAAGATAATAAAACGATCGGGTTTATTGATTTAGGGAAAGCAGGAATTGCAGACCGCTGGCAGGACTTAGCCTTATGTATTCGTTCTATGAAATATAATTTTTGCAGTATAAGAGGCTTGGATGAAAACGAATTTGCAGAACTGCGAAATTATTTATTAAGGCTGCTGAACATAAAGCTTGATGAAGAGAAACTTCGCTATTATATATTGCTTGATGAATTATTTTAGCAAAACAAGAAAGCACGGAAAAATTCCGTGCTTTTGTTATTATAATCTCTTATCTTTTTCAAAGGCTTTCTGTACTGCATTATGCACTGCTGCTTCAAATCCGTCAGCTTGCAATGAGGTTACGCCCTCAATTGTTGTGCCGCCGGGGGAACAAACATTATCAATCAGCTTCCAGGGGTGCCGGTCATTTTCCAAAATCATTTTAGCACTGCCATAAACTGTTTGTGCAGCTATTTTAAGAGCTTCGTCCTTCTTCATTCCGTTTTTGACACCTGCTCTTGCAAGACTGTCAATAAACATATAAGCA
The DNA here is from genome assembly GCA_002493325.1 of Ruminococcaceae bacterium UBA7101. Lineage (GTDB taxonomy): Bacteria > Bacillota > Clostridia > Oscillospirales > Acutalibacteraceae > Eubacterium_R. The sequence continues at coordinate 7,025 of DKYL01000039.1, read as the reverse complement.
AATGCAGGTGCACAGCCGCCGATTGCACTGTAAATTGAGAACTGACTTTCATCAATGTACAGACATTTTCCAAAGCAGGAGAGCAGCATTTCGACGGTTTCAATATCTTTATCTGTTACATTGGCATTATAGCAATATGCGCAGATTGCTTCACCGACCATAGCATTAATATTCGGCATAACTCTGACAATTCTTGCAGCATCAGCTCCGATATTCTCATCAAGAAAAGCGAGTTCCTTGCCTGCCGCTATGGAAATAATAAGTGGATTATTTATATGAACATCAGCAAGGACACTGCCGAGAACATTTGGCTTTACTGCTAAGAACAGTACATCACAGTTATTTATAACACTTTCGTTTGTATCACAAGCAGTAACACCTAATTCACCATTAAGCTTATCCATAGCAGGTTTGTATGTATCATATACATAGATGCTTTCACTTACAATATTGCTGTTTTTTATTATTCCTTTAATAATCGCTGTTGCCATATTGCCGCAGCCGATAAATCCAAGCTTCATTATACATCCTCTTTATAATTATTAATACAATAATAATATCACTAAGAAATAAAAAAATCAATTCTTTTTCATTTCAATATATTTTTTCTTTGTAGCAAGACCGCCGCGGATATGACGCTCAGCCTTGTTTTCCTCAAGCACAGCTTTAACCTCACTGCACAGCAGGGGATTAATCACTGATAATCTTTTGGTTACATCGTTATGTACTGTTGATTTGCTTATTCCGAAAACTGCTGCAGCCTGTCTTACGGTTGCACCCGTTTCAACAATATAGTGACCTAAATCAATACATCTTTTTTCTACATTACCAATCAAGCTTTTCACCTGCCTTGGTAATGTATATGCAAATTATAATAAGATATGACAAAGGACTAACTGAATAACAGTTAGTCCCTTAAAAATTACTTATTCTTCGTTGGCAGCGTTGTTATCGCCTGCAAGCTCACCGAGCATATCTGTTAATGTTTTCTGATTGAGCTCATTAACACGGTCATATTTTGATTCATCCTTGTTTTCGGATTTTTCACCGTCTTCTTCAATTACCTTGAGTGAAAGCTCTTTGCCTGTAACAGTGAAGGAATAAACAATTTCCTTAGCTGTTTTAGGATTTTTCATTGTAAGCTTATTGCCGTGAATTTCATACTCACCTGAAAAATTAACAGTTGAGATGTATGAATCATAAGTTCCGTCATCATAGAATACAAATGCTGAAAGACCTGGACTTTTCTGGCTCTGCCACTTGCCGACAATCTGATCCTCACTTGAAGTGAAAACGGATTTTGCAGCGTCAACAGGATTCTGTTTTGTTGCAACACAATAAACGCCGCCGGCAATAGCGATAAGTAAAATCACTGCAACCACTATTGAAATAATTTTCTGTGTTTTGTTAAGTTGAGTTTTAGCCATTATTTTAATCCTTTCTCTGTAAGAATTTTATCAATTCGTGAAGCAGAGTCAAGCAGTGATGATACAGACATATCATGATTAAGCGTATCAATGAAATATGCTGTGTATTTTGAAAGCTCAACGCTGACATACCACTCTCTTGACAGCAGCTCAGGTGTCTGATAAACGCCGTTGGTTGTAAATACACGGTCAAAAATACCGTCTGCATATGCTTTGTCAAAGACATCAAGTCCGTTGCAGAATAAGCCAAAGGTTGTGCATACAAAAATTCTGCCGGCACCGAGTGATTTCAGCTTGCTTGCAACCTCAAGCATGGATTCACCTGATGAAATCATATCATCAACAATGATAATATCCTTGCCCTCAACAGAATCACCAAGATACTGATGCTCAACAATCGGATTTCTGCCGTTAACGATTTTTGTATAATCTCTTCTTTTGTAGAACATTCCAAGGTTAACACCAAGCTGTGTTGCAAAGTAGATGCATCTTTGCATAGCACCTTCATCAGGTGAAATAATCATTAAATGATCCTTGTTTACTGAAAGGTCGTCAACATTGTTGACAAGTGCTTTAATCATCTGATATGTAGGCATTACATTTTCAAATGACTGATCAGGGATTGAGTTCTGAACTCTCTGGTCATGTGCATCAAATGTAATGATGTTGTCAACACCAAGGTCTACAAGCTCCTGCAGAGCCATAGCACAGTCAAGTGACTCACGTGCACTTCTTTTGTGCTGTCTGCCCTCATAAAGCATCGGCATAATAACGGATACTCTCTTAGGCTTTGAGGATAATGCGTGAATAACTCTTTTTAAATCTGCAAAATGATCATCAGGTGACTTTGGAACAGTCATTCCATACATATTATATGTGCAGCTATAGTTAAATACATCCGCAATAATATAAATATCGTAGCCACGGACACTTTCATTGATAACACCCTTGCCCTCACCGCTGCCGAAACGGGGGATTGATACATTGATTTTATAAGTGTCACGCTGATAGCCGTAGAAAGCAATTGTTTCTGCATGCTCCTGTGCCTGTGTTTTTCTCCATTTAACAAGGTAACTATCAATTTTATCGGTTAACGCCTCACAGCCCGGCATACCGATGATACCAAGGGGACCGATTGGAATTGAATTGATGTTGATTGCTGTCTGTCTTGCCATATATAATTGACTCCTCTCAAGTTTTACACGCATATTCTACAACAAATGACTTATATTGTAAATATAAATTTATTATTTGTTACTGATTTTTAACTGGAAAGTTTATCAACCTCTTTCTTTTTCAGCTTAGTATAAATCAAATATCCGCATACGCCTGCAAAGGAAGCGGCAGAAATGATTACACCGTATTTTAAACCTCTCGGTGAATATCTGTATTCAACAGTATGCTCACCCTGCTTAATAGAAGTGCCAAGCATAGCAGTACCTATTTTAAAGGTATCTGCCTTTTCACCGTCAATATAGATGCTCCATCCCTCATCGTATGGTATGGAAGAGTATAAATAACTGTTTTCTGAAACTGAAATTGTTCCTTCAATTCTTGTATTACTGTGTTTTGTTACATTCAACGAATTTTTATTTAATCTCTCATAGCCTGTCTTGAGGATTTCATCATCAACCGTATAAGCAAAAATGTCTGCATAGCATTCTTCAACATCTGCACTGCCGCAGTCGATTGACAGCTTAAGCTCCTCTCCGACTTCATAATATCCACAGTCAAGAATATATGGCTCATCAATATTTTGTGTATGAGAGCCAAGCTTTGTGCTTGAAATATCAATTGAAGAAATGTCAGGTGAATTAACATAAAGGTATATATTACCGTTTTTAACAGGCGTAATTGTTATATCAGCATATGCATAGCTTGAATCGGCATCGTATTTGCTGAACCAATAGGTTCCGTTTTTAGAAATTTTGTCACCGCTGACATTGTCATATTTTGTATCAAGATACTTAACCTCTTTAAATACACCGCTGAAGCCTGTTGCAAGCTCAAAAAAATCATTCTGCACATCAAAAGGATTACCTTCGGTTGTATCCCAAAGCTCTGTATTTTCATTGACTGCGAAAGAAATGGGGAGGAAATATTTGCTTTCATATACATTTGTTTTGCCGTCAGATGTAGTGAATTTATAATCATATAGATTTTCACTCGGTGCAATGCTTACATCCGTCTGAAGAAGATACTTAATGTTAAACATCATATTATAGACAGGTGTCTGTGTATTATAGGTGTAGCTGTTAATTCTGTTGCCGAACATACCAAGGCTGTACTGTAATTGAGAGTAATCCTCATAAGCCATGGATGAAAATGTTGACATACCGCTGTATCCAAAATAGCAGGGGTCCATTCTTGTTTCAAGTCGGCAGAGTTCCTGACGGAAGAAGCCTTCATCATCAGCTTTGATTTTGTCAATCGCTTCCGTATAGGTAGCATAGTTTTCTTTATAAGATGAATTACTCTGTGTAATCAGTATTGCCTGTGTATCGGCAATCAGCACTTCACTGAAGCATATTAAAACAGCAAGTGCAGAGGCAATAAGCTTATCAGCCTTGCCGTTTCTGACAAGACAAAGATAGCCTGTCCAGATAATGACAAAGGCTATGCTTGTATAAATGGTAGTTTCCATCATTTTTGTAGTTGACATTTTCTGCGCAAGAATAATGAAAAATACCCATAAAATACCCACAAAGGTAATATCTCTGATTTCAAGAGATTTGATTTTGGATATTGCCTTATATCCGACAACAAGCAGAATAAAGGAATACATATAAGAAAATCTGAAGGGCAAATCATTCGGGAAATGGAATGCGTGCCATATAAAGTTAAGGCAATTGTTATCAAAGCTGAAAAGGAAAATCAGCATCAAAACAATATAAACAGCTTTTTCTCTGAGCTTAATGTTTTTATTCACAATAAACAGCGGCAGAAGAATAGCTGCAAGCATTCCTGAATATACATTAGGTAAAACGTCGTCACCGCTGCTTCTTATCGTTGTTTCAAGACCTGCGAGATGAGATGTAATAAAATCAAAAATATTGAAATAGGATTCAAATGTTGACGGGAAATTATCAGATGTTGCAGAACAGGACCTTAAAATGATAAAGGTAGGAATTAATGTGACCGCACACAGCATTGCTGAAATAATGCTGAATACTGCAAATTTAATACCTCTGTTTATGAATTTATTGTTATAAAGTGCTTTGAGTGAATATTTTTTTTCAAATGTTTTTTCAGGTGAAATAACATCATTCACGTTACTGCTGATAAGATAGTACGCAATGAAATAGAGCACTGCAAAAATGCAGCACATAAAGCCCATATAATAACTTGAAACAAACAGCAGAACAAGTGAAAGGATATAAAGCTTTCCGTTGCCTTTATTGATAATGTTTTCAATACCAAGAGCAATGAGCGGCAGCAAAATCATACCGTCAAGCCACATTACATTCCAGTAGTATGCAAGAAAATAGGCACTGAAAGCGTAAAAAACACCAAAAACAGCCGTCATATAGGAGTGCTTAAGCTGCGATTTTTTCAGGTAATAGGTAAAGGTGCAGGCACTTAAAATACACTTGACTGACACAAGAAAGCTGATTGCAAAGGATATATTTTCCTTGTCAAAGAAAAATATGATAACAGAAAGGAGACTTGAAAGATAGTTGAAATAGTTGCCCAAAAAACTGCTTCCGCCGCCGGATGTCCATGAATAAATAAAGCTTTGGTGATTAACAACTCTGTCATAAAGCTCAGCAAATAAAGGACCGTACTGATGATACAGGTCCATTCTCATAACCGTTGAGTCGCCAAAAGGGAACACCTTATAAATGATATAAATAATTGAAATGCATACAGCCGCAAGCAGTCCTGAAAACAGAATGAATCTGTTTGTATAAAATGCTTTGTAAATTTTTGATTTTCTCACGCTTCTTGCATCATAGGCACAATCAAAAAGCAATGTTCTGTCAAAGAAATAATTAAAGAAAAAGCACATTGAAATGGATACAAGCCATACAAAAGAGTCCTGCATTTTTAAAATGCCGCCGAAAAGGGTATCATTCAGCTTGTAAAATCCGAAATTAACAGCAGCCCTGAATATAAATAAAAGAATCTGCTTGAAATCTGATGATAAAACTGCTTTTCTGAACACAAATCTTCTTTCAAGCAGATATGAAATAATCTGTGCAATAATAAAAGCTGCAATGACCGAAACAGTAACAGGCACGCTGAAAAATACTTTTAAAAGCTGTTTAATTCCCAGCAAAGCAATCAGCGATATAAAAGCTGACAGGGCATAGCTTACCGTTTCACCGTTGAACAGCTTAGTGGTTTTAAAGTTTTGATTTTTAAGATTTTCCATAAATTCACCAAGTCTATAAAATTTTATTACATTATATAAACATCATAACACAGAAATAATTATTCTTCAATATAATATTTTGTTATAAATTACCATGAATATGCATAAGTTTAATTGAGGTGATTGGTTGGACAATATATCCTACTTTATAAGCCTGTTTCCGAGATTTATCGGCGACACCTTAAATTCACTTGATAAGAGCATAAAATCAAAAATCAGTGAAATCAGATTAAGAAAAAACAAGCCGATTATAATTTATGTTTTGAATACACTTTATTTTATTGAACACAGCGGAGTACTGACCAGAACACTGAATGACAGATGTATCCGTATTAATAAAGAGGATTTTGAATATATCTGTGACAAGCTGTGCAGTCATTCATACCACACAAATATGTCAAGTCTTATTGATGGTTATGTTACTGCAAAAAACGGCTCACGAATCGGCGTTTCCTCCACAGCAGTATACAAGGATGGCAAAATATATTCGGTAAAGGATATAGGCTCGCTGAATATAAGAATTTCACACGAGTGCAGAAACTGTGCCAAAAAAATCATTGACCTGACGTTTCGCAACCGTCTTCCGAGCATTATTGTTGCCGGTCTTCCCGGATGCGGAAAAACAACCTTTTTGAGAGACTATGCCCGTCTGATTTCAAACGGATACAGCGGAGAGTATAAAAAGGTTGCCATTGTTGATGAAAGAAAAGAAATTGCAGCAGATTTTGATGTAGGCATAAATACTGATATACTTTCAGGCTTCGGCAAAGCCAAGGGCATAGAAATTGCAACAAGAACGCTTTCGCCTGATTTAATTGTCTGTGACGAAATCGGAAGCATAGATGAGCTTGAAAAAATCAGATACAGCTTTTCAACAGGTGTCAATTTTGCCGTTTCCATTCATCTGAAAGATGCGGAGGATATTTTCAGCAATATAATGACTGATGAGCTGATTAAAACAGGACAGTTTGATTTTATAATTATTCTAAAATCATATACTGATGAATTTGAAATTATAGATTTAGGAGAGATAAAGCTTGAAGGTGGCAGGAATGATAATGATAACCCTTTTTTCATCCTGCCTTGGTTTAATGGCGGCTAAAAGCAAGAAAAAACAAATTGATTACACCGAAGGTCTTATTTATCTTGGCAACAGGATTTTGTTGCTGTTAAAAAGCACTATGCCTGAAACAGAAGAAATTATAAGGCTTTTAAAAAAAGAT
>DKYL01000004.1:76310-76511 GCA_002493325.1 Ruminococcaceae bacterium UBA7101 | reverse complement strand
ATATACCCTTTTCTGCTTAAAATTATTATATTATTTATAAATTATATATTGATTATATAAATGGTATTTGTTATAATGTTATCCGTATAATGATATCGTTTGGCAAGTGCCATAACGAAAGTCCGAAGAGGTGAGATAATGAGCGACAGCAGCAGAAAAACCGCAGTAGTAAGTGAAGAGGAGCTTGAAAAGCAAAAACAG
>DKYL01000004.1:0-76036 GCA_002493325.1 Ruminococcaceae bacterium UBA7101 | reverse complement strand
GAGGAGCTTGAAAAGCAAAAACAGTTTACGGTTAAGGTCCATTCGGTTATCACTGCACGCTATGATGAAAAGCCAAAGGCTTGTGTTATTACCTACGGCTGTCAGCAGAATGTTGCCGACAGTGAAAAGATTAAGGGTATGCTGGAGCTTATGGGCTATGCTTTTACCGAGGACAGGCTCGAAGCAAAGCTGATTATTTTTAACACTTGTGCTGTAAGAGAGCATGCGGAGGACAGAGTGTTCGGCAATGTGGGTTCACTCAAAAGCTATAAGCGTGAAAATCCGGATGCGGTTATTGCTCTTTGCGGCTGTATGATGCAGCAGGAGCATATTGCCAACAAGATTAAGCAGTCATATCCCTTTGTGGATCTGGTTTTCGGTACGCACGTTATTCATTGTCTGCCGGAGCTTTTGTACAGAGCTCTTACAGGCAGAAAAAGAGTTTTTGAAATACCTGATTTTGACGGTGCAATTGCCGAGGGTATTCCCGTTAAAAGGGATAATGATGCGAAAGCCTGGCTGCCGATTATGTATGGCTGCAATAATTTCTGTACATACTGTATTGTACCCTACGTAAGGGGCAGAGAGAGAAGCAGAAGTAAGGAAAACATCATTGCTGAATTTAAAGAGCTGGTATCACAGGGCTATAAGGAAATTACGCTGCTTGGTCAGAATGTTAATTCCTACGGCAAGGATTTGGTTCCTTATGTGAGCTTTGCACAGCTTTTAAGAGAGCTGAATGACCTTGACGGCGATTTCAGAATCCGTTTTATGACAAGTCATCCAAAGGACTGCACAAAAGAGCTTATTGAAACAATGGCTGCCTGCGACAAGGTTGCACAGCATCTTCACCTGCCGTTCCAAAGCGGCAGTGACAGAGTCCTTAAGGCAATGAACAGACATTATACAAGAGAGCAGTATTTGTCACTGATAAATTATGCAAGAGAACTTATGGGTGATGAACTTTCAATCACAAGTGATATCATTGTGGGCTTCCCCGGTGAAACCTATGAGGAATTTAAGGAAACACTTTCACTTGTTGAAGAGGTAAAAGCAACCTCGCTTTTCACCTTCATTTATTCACCGAGAAAGGGAACACCTGCGGCGGAAATGCCTGACCCTGTTCCTGCTGAGGAAAAGTCACGCTGGTTTAAGGAGCTGACAGATTTGCAGGAAAAAATCAGTGCCTCGCAAATGGCACTTCACGAGGGTAAAACCTATAAGTGCTATGTATACGGCAAGGGAAAATTGAATGATAATTACGTTGCTGCTCGTAATGACGGCAACCTGATTATAGAATTTGAGGGTGACGAAAGCCTTATCGGCACCTTCCAAAGCATAAAAGTTATCGAACCTCTGACCTTTGTTATGAGGGGAGAATTAGTAAAGGAGAAATCATTATGAGCATTGAATCAGCATTAAGAGAATTAGGCAAGGAAATTCAGAAGGACGAGCGTTTCATCGCTTTGCAGGCAGCTGCTAAGGCAAATGACGGTGACGAAAAGCTTCAGCAGCAGATGCAGGAGATGCAGCTTTTATCACTCAAGTATCAGCAGGAGGCTGAAAAGGGTGAGGAGGCTTCACAGGACAGAATTGCTGAGCTTCAGGAAGAATATCAGAAGCTTTACGCTGAAATTATGGAAGGCGAGAATATGAAAAATTATTCTGCAGCAGCTTCTGAGATGGAGCAGATGGCACAGTATATCAGCGGTATGATTGGCTTGTTCTTTGACGGTCAGGATGCAGAAACCTGTGAGCTTCCAAAGGCTGAGGATGGCTGCACACACGATTGCTGCACCTGCGGCGGCTGCCACTAATTTGATTTATAAGTAACTGAATTGCCGAAGAGGAGGAAACAAAATGGCAAAAAACGAGGGTAAGCTGTCTCCTATGATGATGCAGTACTTTCAGATAAAAAGTCAATACAAGGATACCATTTTGTTCTTCCGTCTTGGTGATTTTTATGAGATGTTTTTTGACGATGCAAAAATTGCTTCAAGGGAGCTTGATCTTGTTTTAACAGGACGTGACTGCGGTCAGGAGGAAAGAGCACCGATGTGCGGTGTGCCTTTTCACAGTGCAGATAACTACATTGCAAAATTAGTGTCACGAGGTTATAAGGTTGCAATCTGTGAGCAGATGGAAGACCCTGCAACAACAAAGGGGCTTGTCAAAAGAGATGTCATAAGAATCATAACCCCGGGTACTGTCATTGAAGGCAATATGCTGGAGGACGGCTCTAACAACTACCTGTGTTCAATATATTCAGGCGAAAAGGATATGGGCGTCTGCTTTGCCGATGTATCGACAGGTGAGTTTCATATCACTGTTTTAGACGGTGATGATATTGAAAATAAGCTGATTAACCAGCTTTCTACATATTCACCAAAGGAATTGATTATCAATTCAAAGGTGCTTGACTTTTCAGGTGTTGAAGGCTTTGCAAAAAGAATCGGTGCAAGTGTTGAGGTGCTTGATGATGAAAAATTTGATTTTTCGGTTGCGTCGGCACTTGTGATTGAAACACTGAAAAAAGAGGAAATCTCCTCCCTTGGTATCGGTCACAGCAAATCGGGTGTGAGCTCAATCGGTGCAGTAATCGGCTACCTTAAAGAAACGCAGCGTAAAAATGAAATTGAAGCACCGTCGGAAATTGATTTTTATGATGACGAGCAGTATATGAATCTCGACATCAGTGCAAGAAGAAATCTTGAGCTGACCCGTTCCATGATGACAGGTGACAAAAAACACTCACTTTTGTGGGTGATGGATAAAACAAAAACCGCTATGGGCAAGCGAATGATTAAATCCTGGATTGAAAGACCGCTGATGTCCATACCGAAGATTGTCAAAAGGCAGAATGCAGTTGGTGAGCTTGTTGACACACCAATGCTCAGAGATGCTGTCCGTGAAGCACTGACCGGTGTTAACGATATTGAAAGACTGATGACCCGAATCGTTTACGGTACAGCGAATGCCAAGGAGCTTAAGTCACTGCAGTTCACGATTGAAAGATTGCCGTCTGTTAAAAATAATCTTGCAGAATGTTCAACGGCACTGCTTAAGGAAATTTATCATTCAATAGACCTTTTGCAGGATGTTTATGATTTAATTGACCGTGCCATTGTGGACGAGCCTCCGTTCTCTGTGCGTGAGGGCGGAATGATTAAGTCAGGCTTTAATGAGGAGATTGATTCTCTTAAAGCAATTATGACAGACGGTGCAGGTGTTATTGCTGCCATTGAAACCGAGCAAAGAGAGCTGACAGGCATACCTAAGCTTAAGGTCGGCTACAACAAGGTGTTCGGCTACTATATTGAGGTTACAAATTCCTACAAGGATTTAGTGCCTGAAACCTACATAAGAAAACAGACCCTCACAAACTGTGAGCGTTATATCACACAGGAGCTTAAGGAATTAGAGGGCAGAATAATCGGTGCCAAGGACCGCTGTGTTGCTCTTGAGTATGAGGTGTTCTCAGCAGTAAGAAATGATATTTCAGCCCAGCTTGAGCGACTGCAGAAAACGGCAAAGTCGCTGGCAGTGCTTGATGTGCTCTGCTCGCTTGCCGAAGTTGCTTTCAGAAATAATTATGTTTGTCCTGTTATTTCCAATGACGGTGTTATAGATATTAAGGACGGCAGACATCCCGTTGTTGAGGCTCTTCTGGAGGATGCTCCCTTTGTGCCGAACGATACCTCACTTGATTTGGAGGACAACCGCTGTGCAATCATCACAGGTCCGAATATGGCTGGTAAATCAACCTATATGCGGCAGATTGCGTTAATCAGTCTGCTTGCCCAGGTCGGTTCCTTTGTTCCTGCAAGGAGTGCTCACCTTGGTATTGTTGATGCCATATTCACCCGTGTTGGTGCAAGTGATGATCTGGCAACAGGTCAGTCCACATTTATGGTTGAGATGAACGAGGTTTCAACCATTCTTAAAAATGCCACATCCAACTCACTCATCATTCTTGACGAAATCGGCAGGGGCACTTCAACCTTTGACGGAATGAGTATTGCAAGGGCAGTGCTTGAATTCGTCTGCAAAAAGAAAAGCCTTGGTGCTAAGGCATTGTTTGCAACCCACTATCACGAGCTTACTGCTATGGAGGGTATGATTGACGGTGTCAAGAATTACTCAATCGCAGTTAAAAAGCGCGGTGATGATATTACTTTCTTAAGACGAATCGTCCGCGGCGGTGCAGACCAGAGCTTTGGTATTGAGGTAGCAAAGCTTGCAGGTGTGCCCGACAGTGTTGTTAAGCGTGCCAAGGTTATTTTGAAAGACCTTGAGGCGAATGCAGTCAAGATTGAATTTAAGGCTGAGGACAGTATTGTTGAAGAGGAAACAGCCGACATTCAGTATAATTTCACTGCCAACGGCAGACAGGAAATATTTGAAATATTAAAAACAATAGATGTCAACACCTTGACTCCTATTGAAGCAATGCAGACCCTGTATGATTTAAAAAAGAAAGCACAGGAGCTTGAATAAGGAGAAAATATGTTTGAAAGTGCAAATGATGTATTAAAACAGGCTTTTACATTTTTAATACCTATGCTGATTACCGGTGCCGTAACTGTTGTTTGCAGTGCAATATCTGCTGCAGCAGTGTATTATTACGATAAATCACGAGGCATTAAAGAAAAAGGTACAACATATTTTTTGATTTTTCTTTTCGGAATACTTGGTGTTATTGTTTACTATTTTAAAACCAAAAAGAAAACTGAAAAGAATGACAGCCTTGATGAAGGTAAATCTAAAAAATTCAGAATGATATCCATTATTCTGATTGTTATAGCAGTTATCGGCTGGGGTGCAAATATCTATGCTTCGCAGACCGGTATGTATGACACTGATGAATATAAGCAGTCAGTTGAAAAATATGCTTCCGGTTTTTACGATAAATACGGGAATGAATATGACAATCGTGATGAAGTGATTTATTATACTGTGGATGGTTGTGAATTTAAAATGGCACAGGAGAACAGCGGCTATCCGTATTATTATCAAATGTCCGACACTCATAATAATAAATATAAAGAGGAATACGATGGATTTCTGACTTATATTGATGAGGACGGATATATTGTTTTCTTTGATAAAGAGCTTGAATTAGACGATAATTGTGATTTGAATGATAATTTTTGCTATATGGATTCTGATGGTCATCACTATGCACAGCCATATACGCTTATCTGGAATTCAGACGGAACGCTTCAAAAATAACAGGAATTAACAATGATTGAAAGGAGGGGGAGCAATGCCTACCATAAATATTTTGCCAAAGGAAATATATCAGCTTATTGCAGCAGGTGAGGTTGTTGAACGTCCCTCTTCAATCGTTAAGGAAATGATAGAAAATTCCGTTGACGCAGGGGCAGAGCATATCACTGTTGAAATTAAAAACGGCGGCTCTACCTATGTTCGCATTACAGACGATGGCTGCGGAATTGAAAGAGAGCAGGTCAAAAAAGTTTTTGTTTCACACGCCACAAGCAAAATTTCAAACGCAGATGACCTTAATGCAATCGGTACTTTGGGCTTTCGCGGTGAGGCAATGGCATCCATATCGGCAGTTGCCAAAGTTGAGCTTTTGACAAAGGCTGACAGCGAGGATGTGGGCACAAGGTATGAGATAGCAGGTGGTGAGGAAATCTCACTGGATGATGCAGGCTGCCCGAAGGGCACAACAATCGTTGTGCGTGATATTTTCTTTAATACGCCTGCAAGAATGAAATTCTTAAAAAAGGATGTTACCGAGGGCAATGCTGTTGCAGGCATTGTTGACAGAATGGCTATATCTCATCCTGAAATTTCATTCAGATTTATCCGTGACGGAAAGCAGACCCTGATTACATCAGGCAACGGCGACCTTAAATCTGCAATCTATTCGGTTTTCGGCAGGGAGGTCAGCGAAAGCTTAATTGACGTTGATTACAGCTATGATAATATGAGGGTAACAGGCTATGTGTCAAAGCCCACTGCTTCAAGAAAAAGCAGAGCCATGCAGTTTTTCTTCATCAACAGCCGACTTGTTAAATCGGCTACTGCAATGGCGGCACTTGAGCAGGCATATAAAAATTCTATAATGGTTGGGCGCTTTCCTATGTGTGTGCTGAATATTGAGCTCAACCCTGCACTCGTTGACGTTAATGTGCACCCTGCAAAAATTGAGGTGCGCTTTGCCAACGAAAAGCCAATATTTGATTTGGTTTACTACGGTGTTAAATCTTCTGTTGAGGCTGACCGTTCAGTTAAAGAGGCTGATTTCAGTCCCAAGCTTGAACAGATTTATGATACACCTTCAAAGATGAATAAGACTTATACGTCTAAAATAGATTTCTTTAAAAAGAAGGATGAGCCGCCTGTTCAGCAGTCCTTTAAGATTCAGCCGAATGAGGAGTTTTTCCGGACCTCAAGGAGCACGCTTCGTTCGCCAAGAGCGTCATATGATTTAGATATTGAGTATGAGGATAAGAATGAAGAGCTGCCAAAGGCTGAAGCCGTACATACTGACGAGGTTGAGCCTGCGGTTGCAGAAGAGGTGCAGGAAAGTCCTGCAACCTGTGATGAAAATGACAACAAAAGCATTGATTTTAAGTTAATCGGTGAGGCATTCAAAACTTACCTGATTGTTGAAATAGAAAACGAGCTTTACTTTATTGATAAGCACGCTGCTCACGAGCGAATGAACTATGAGCAGTTCAAGGCACAGGCTACTGTTGAAACACAGATGCTGTTAAGCCCTGTTGCAGTGAATCTGTCCAAAGACGAATTCAATGTCCTTTGTGACAATATGGATTTGCTCAGCCGGTGCGGTTTTGAGGCAGAGCCCTTTGGTGACAGTGCGGTGATTGTTCGTGCAGTTCCGTCGCTTGTGGGTGACAGTGATATTAAGGACTTGATTTGTGAAATTGCCCAAAAGCTCCTTGAGCATAAAACAGATATAACGCCCGATAAAATAGACTGGATTTACCACTCTGCTTCCTGCAGAGGTGCAGTAAAGGCAGGGGATAACACCTCGCCCGAAGAGCAGAGATTATTTGTTGCAAAGCTGCTTTCCATGCCGAATATCCGATTTTGCCCCCACGGCAGACCTGTATTTATTAAAATATCAAAATATGATATAGAAAAGCAGTTTGGCAGAGTGTAGCATATGGATAATATGAAAAAGAAAATAATTGTTGTTGCAGGTGCTACTGCTTCGGGCAAAACAGCCCTTGGCATTGCACTTGCCCAAGCAGTGAACGGTGAGATTATTTCTGCCGATTCCATGCAGGTTTATAAGGGTATGCCCATTGCGACGGCTGCTCCTACTGCGGAGGAACAGCAGGCAGTGCCGCATCACCTTGTTGCGTTTCTTGAACCGAGTGAGAGCTTTTCCGTTGCCCGCTGGTGTGACCTTGCAAGAGCAAAAATTGATGAAATACTTTCAAGAAATCACATTCCGATAATCGTTGGCGGTACAGGGCTTTTTATTGACAGCCTTGCTGACAATATTATTTTTGAGGAAATACCTGTTGACAATGCGTTAAGGCAAAGACTTATGGAAAAATCAGAGGATGATTTATATAACGAGCTTATGGAACTTGACCCAAAAGCAGCAGAGGATATACATAAAAACAATAAAAAAAGAGTTGTGAGAGCACTGGAGCTTTATTATGCAGGCTCATCAAAAACACAGCAGAATATAAATTCGAGAAAAACAGAGTCACCCTATGAAGTGCTTTACTTTTTTATCAATTACAGTGACAGGCAAAAGCTTTATGACCGAATTAATAAAAGAGTGGATATGATGCTTGACCTTGGTATTATGGATGAAGCACGTGACTGTATGGATAAATACACAGGCACATCTGCACAGGCAATCGGTCATAAGGAGCTGATGCCGTATCTTAAGGGTGCAGACAGCCTTGAAAATTGTGTTAATAAATTAAAGCAGGAAACACGCCGTTATGCAAAACGGCAGATTACCTGGTTTAAAAGGCGTGAAAATGCCGTACTTCTTGAGCCTGATGTATCAGGCAATGACGGAATGATAAATTGTGCAGTTAAAAAATGTGAGGAATTTTTAAATGGCAGAGTCTGAAAAAAGAAAAGTGAATAAAAATTCCGATTCAATCAGAAAAGATGTTGCGGTAATGGTGATTGTTCTGCTGATTATTGCAGGGTATATCTTTGTCGAATGCTACAAGGCAACACATGTTGATGTTGAAACCATCACAGCAGTTACCTCAACAGTTTATGATACGATTGAGGCAAAGGCGCTTGTTATACGTGATGAGCATATTGTGAACAGCAACGATGGTGTGGTTACGGTTGCCTGTGTTGATGACGGTGCAAAGGTTAAAGTAAACGGCAATATTGCAATGGAATTTTCAAGCGAGGATAATGCAAAAAATTATTCTGCCCTGAAATCACTGCATAATCAGCTTGATTATTATGTTGAGCTTGAAAGTAAAACGGCAGGACTTACAACGGATATTGAAACAATTGACAGGGATATACTTAACGACATTAATTCATATGTCCGCTGTGCAAATGCAGGCTCAGTGGATAAGCTGGCGTCATATACCGATGATTTGAATGATAAGCTCACAAGACGTCAGATGATTATTGGTCAGACCATTGACTTTTCAGCAGTCAAGGGCGATTTGCAGGGGCAGATTAATGCAATTGATGCCAACGCCTGCAAGCCCACAGGCTATCTTACTACCGAGCAGTCAGGTATATTTTCATCCTATACTGACGGGCTTGAAGCTGCTTTTAATTATAAAGATGTATTAAAGCTTGATGCGGCAGCACTGCAGTCCTATATTGAGCAGGCTGAAAATGCACAGAAGAATACGCAGTCCTTCGGCAAGCTTATCACGACCTATGAATGGTATTTCTGTGCAGTTGTCAATACTGCCGATATAAAGGATATTAAAAACGGCAGCACACTTGATGTTGCAATCAAGGACAGTGACAAGGTCATAAAGTGTCAGGTAGTCGCAGGTGCCGAGCCTGAGCTTGGTGTTGAGCAGACTGTTCTGATTCTGCAGTCCTCACAGCTTGATGCCGATATTACTTCCATGAGGCTTGAGGATATTGAAATCAGATATAATTCCTATTCAGGCTTCAAGGTGCCGTCGTCAGCAATTCACGTTGATGAAAACGGCAAAAAATGTGTTTATGCCCTTGTGGCTAATCAGGTTTCACAGCGTGAGGGTGAAATTATTTATTCAACAAAGGATTATTCTGTGTTCGCCTATGACCCGAATAACAGTAAGTCAATCCGTTTTTATGACCAGATAATTACAAAAGGAAAGGACTTGCATGATGGAAAAGTTTATACTTGATGAAAACAGACTGAAATCGGTTGAGGATAACTACAAGGCTATTAAACACAGGATTGAAGAGTCAGCTGTAAAAGCAGGCAGAAATCCTGAGGATGTAAGGCTGATGGCAGTTACCAAAACGGTTGAAAGCGTTTATATTAACAAAGCACTTGACTTGGGTGCGGATTTAATTGGTGAAAACCGAGTGCAGGAATACCTCAGTAAAAAGGATGAGCTTCACCTTGACGGTGTTGAAAAGCATCTTATCGGTCATCTGCAGACAAATAAGGTTAAGCAGATTGTCGGCGAGGTGGATATGATTGAATCTGTGGATTCGGTTAAGCTTGCGAAGGAAATCAGCAGGGTGTCCCTGAACAAAGGTGTAACTACGGATGTGCTTGTTGAGGTCAATGTCGGCAGGGAGGAATCCAAAAGCGGTATTTATCTGGAAGGGCTTGAGGAGCTTTTGCTTGAGATAGCGGAAATGCCGTCTATTCAGATAAAGGGACTTATGACAATTCCGCCGATTTGTGACAGTGATGCAGAGGTTTCGCAATATTTTGAAGCAATGCATCAAACTTTCATTGACATTAGAGATAAAAAACTACATAATGTTAATATGGATATTTTATCAATGGGAATGAGCGGTGATTTTGAGGCTGCCGTTGCCAATGGTTCAAATATAGTAAGAGTCGGTTCTGCTATATTCGGTGCAAGAAAATATTTTTGATGAGTGAAAAGGAGAGGCAGTATGGGATTTTTTGATAAGATAAAGGATATCGTTTCAGATAACGATGAGGACGATTTTGACGATTTTTATGATGATGCGGCAAGCAGCTCTATCGGATTGGAGCCTCCTGTAAGAGAACGTGCATCAAGAAGAGAGCGTGCGCCGAAGGCAGAAAAGGAGGAGCGTTTTTCAGAGCGTCCCCGTATGCGACGTCACGACAGCGACAAGGTTGTTAATATACATACAACAACCCAGCTTCAGGTTGTGCTTGTAAAGCCTGAAAGGTTTGACGAGGCTGCGGCAATCGGCGATAATCTGAACGAAAAAAGAACGGTTGTGCTTAACCTTGAAAGCACGAACCGTGACGTTGCAAGAAGACTGCTTGACTTTTTAAGCGGTGTTGCCTATGCAAGCAACGGTCAGATTAAGCGTGTTGCAAACAGCACATATATTATTACACCTTATAATGTTGATGTTATGGGTGATTTGATTGATGAATTAGAGAATAACGGAATGTTTATGTAAACCTTCAAAGGAGAATATGCTATGATTACACCAAGACAAATTCGTGAAAAAAAGATTTCTACCGTTGAGCGTGACGGCTATGACAGAAATGAGGTCAACGAGCTTTTAGTTGATATTATTGAATCCTATGAGGCTGTTTGTGAGGAGAACAAGGAGCTTTACCGCAAAATGGAAATTCTTGCTAACCGTATCGAGGAATACAGGGATGATGAGGATTCTATTAAAACTGCTATTATCTCAGCTCAGAAGATGGCACATCAGGTTACAGCCGAGGCTAAGGAAAAGGCAGAGCAGACCCTTGCCGAAAGCGCTGCATCTGCTCAGCAGACTGTACAGGATGCAAAGGCTAAGGCTGATAAGATTGTAGGTGAGGCAAGAGAGTATGTTGCAAACCTCACTAAAGAGAAGGCACAGGCTGCCGACGAAATTATTGCTGATGCACAGTCAAAGGCAAATGCTGCAATTTCAAGTGCACAGCTTGTTGCACAGGATACCCTTGATAAGGCTAAAAAGCTTACTGCCGAGCTTGTTGAAAAGGCAAAGAATGAAAGGGGTCAGCAGCAGGAAATGATGTCAAGGCTCAAGGCTGAGTCGAAGGAATTTAAAACAAATCTTGTTAACCTTTATGAGGCACAGCTTAATAAGCTCAAGGAACTTGCACAGTCAGGCATTGAGGACAGTATAGAGGGCTTGGAGAATGAGCTTGATGTCATAGTGGATAATATTGATAAGGCTGCCGCAGGTGAAATCGAACTGCCTGTTGCAGAGGAAGCTGAGCCTGTTGCAGATAACGCAGAAGAGGCTGATGATGAGCCTGCCGAGGAGCAGGAAGAGGGTGCTGCAGAGGCTGAGGCTGTTGAAGAAGAAACTGTGGCTGAAGAGGCAGTTCAGGAGGAAGCACCTGCTGAGGAGGAATTTGTTCTTGAAGAAACACAGCAGGATGAGGTTGACGATATAATCAGTGAGATTGAAGCAATGGAGCCTGCTTTTGAACCAATTGACGAGGATGAGGACGATGAGCCCCCTACCGAGGAGGAGGTTGAAAGTGCTCTCAATGCTTTCACTGCAGATGAAATAACCCCTGTTGATGATGAGGTTGCATCCATTCCGATTATTGAGGATGAGCCTGAGTTTGAAAGCGCACAGCCATTTGAAACATTCTTTAATGTTGACAAATCAGGTGTAAATACAGATGAAACCATTTCTCTTGTTGCCCCTGATGAGGACGAGGATGAGGATAACAGAGGAAAGTTTAAGGGCTTTTTTAAAAAGAAAAAATAATTCCTAAGGAGCGAATATATATAATGGATTATAATCAGACACTTAATTTACCAAAAACCGAATTTCCGATGAGGGCAGGTCTTCCCGCAAGAGAGCCTGAATTCCTTGCAAGATGGGAAGCGAATGACCAGTATGCTCAGCTTATGAAGCATAACGAGGGCAAGCCGCTGTTTGTTCTTCACGACGGTCCTCCATATGCCAACGGCGATATTCATATCGGTCACGCACTCAACAAAACACTTAAGGACTTTATTGTAAGATATAAGAATATGACCGGCTTTCAGTCACCGTTTGTACCCGGCTGGGATACGCACGGTCTGCCCACTGAGCTTGCTGCAAGAAAGAAAGCAGGCATCAGTGCCGAAACAAATATTTCCGACTTGGAGCTCAGAAAAATCTGCCGTGATACAGCTCTCAGCTATGTTGATTTGCAGAGGGAGTCTTTCAAAAGACTCGGTATCATTGCTGAGTGGGATAACCCTTATATCACTCTTCAGAAAGAGTTTGAAGAGGAGCAGATTAAGGTGTTTGCATCAATGGCATCAAAGGGCTATATCTATAAGGGTTTAAAGCCTGTTTATTGGTGTGCTGATTGTAACACTGCTCTTGCTGAGGCTGAGATTGAATATGCTGAGGATCCCTGCCACTCAATTTATGTTAAATTCAATGTAACCGATGATTTGGGCAAGCTCACACCAATGGGTGTTGATTTGGCTAAAACCTATTTTGTAATCTGGACCACAACAACCTGGACTCTGCCTGCTAACGTGGCAATCTGTGTCGGTCCGAACTATGAGTATTCCGTAATTAAGGCTGACGGTGAGTTTTATATTATGGCAACAGATTTGGCTCCTGCCGCTATGGAAGCAAAGGGTGTTACCGACTATGAAACAGTTGGCATTATCCGCGGCAATGAGCTTGAGTATATGAAAACACAGCATCCGTTTATTGACAGAACATCACTTGTTATTGTCGGTGATCACGTAACACTTGAAAGCGGTACAGGCTGCGTTCATACTGCTCCCGGTCACGGTGTTGAGGACTTTGTTGTCTGCAAAAATTATCCTGAAATTCCAATTGTTGTACCTGTTGATGCAAAAGGCAGATTGACAGAGGAGGCAGGACAGTTTGCAGGTCTTACAACTGAGGAGGCTAATAAGCCTATCGCTATGCACCTTGATGAAATCGGTGCACTGTTTGCATTCAAAAAGATTGAGCACCAGTATCCGCACTGCTGGAGATGTCATAAGCCTGTTATCTTCCGTGCAACAAGCCAGTGGTTCTGTTCCGTTGATGACTTTAAGGAGGATGCGGTTAAGGCTGCAGAGGATGTTAAGTGGTTTCCTGAGTGGGGTAAGGACAGACTTCAGTCAATGGTTCAGGAAAGAGCTGACTGGTGTATCTCACGTCAGAGAAAATGGGGCGTTCCTATCCCTGTTGTATATTGTCAGGATTGCGGCAAAGAAATCATTGACAATGATGTAATGATGAAAATTTCAAAAATATTCGGCGAAGAGGGCTCAGACGCATGGTTTGCACACGATGCTGAATATTTCCTTCCTGAAGGCTTCAAATGTCCACACTGCGGCAGTGATAAGGGCTTTGATAAAGAAAAGGATATTATGGACGTATGGTTTGATTCAGGCTCATCACATGCTGCTGTCTGCAAGAACAGACCATATTTAAAGCGTCCTGCAGATGTTTACCTTGAGGGTGCTGACCAGTACCGCGGATGGTTCCAGTCATCCCTTTTAACTGCCATTGCAGGCGGCGAGAAAAAAGCGCCTTATGAGCAGATTATCACCCACGGCTGGACAGTTGACGGCGAGGGCAAAAAAATGTCCAAGTCACTTGGAAATGGCATTGACCCACAGGATATTGTTAAGCAGTATGGTGCTGATATCCTCAGACTCTGGGTTGCAAGTGCTGATTATCACGCAGATATCCGTATCAGTAAGGAAATTCTTAAGCAAATCAGCGATAACTACCGTAAGCTCAGAAATACCGCAAGATACTGTATCGGCAACCTGTATGACTTTAACCCGGATACCGATATGGTTGATAATGATAAGCTTGAGGAGCTTGATAAGTATGCACTTATGAAGCTTGACGAGGTTATTGAGGTTGCCCGCAAAGGCTATGAGGAATATGATTATCATACCTCCGCATATGCACTGCACCATTTCTGCGTGGTTGATATGAGTAACTTCTACTTTGATGTGCTTAAGGACAGACTTTATACCTCTGCACCGAACAGTGCAACACGCCGTGCAGCACAGACTGTTCTGTATAAAGTGCTTGACGCACTCACTCTTCTTTTAACACCTATTCTTGCTTATACTGCTGACGAAATATGGCTTGCTATGCCTCACGAATCAAGCAAAAATACAGAGTCACCTCTGTTCAACGATATTCCGCAGGCTGATTTTATTGAAGCAGACGATGCCTTTATTGCCAAGTGGGATAAGATTCACGAGGTCAGAACTGACGTTCAAAAGGCTCTTGAGCTTGCAAGAAATGAAAAGATTATCGGTAAACCGCTTGAAGCAAAGGTTACTTTGTTTGCTGATGGCGAGCTGTTTGATTTCTTAAAGTCAGTTGAAGCACAGCTTCCTGAAATCTTTATTACCTCTGCTGTTGTTATTGAAAACGGCGAAGGCGAGGTTAAGGGTGATGTTGATGAACTCAGTGTTACCGTTACCAAGGCTGAGGGCGAAAAGTGCGAGCGCTGCTGGAAATACTCTGACACAGTAGGCTCTGTTGCAGAGCATCCGACACTTTGTAAGCACTGTGCTGATGTTATGGCAGAAATTGCTGAATAAATATAATGAATAAGTACACTGTAATATAGTGTGCAGTAGGGTAAAACAGTTGTTTTACCCTACTCTTCTAAAAGGAGTGATTTTGTGAAATTAAAGAATAAAAATATATGGTCTGTTGTTATGATTATTGTTATTATTGCTATTGATCAGGTAACAAAATATTTTGCAAAATCAGCTCTTTATCCCGACGGAGCAAAAAATTTTATTAACGGTTTTATTGAATTTCGATATGCAGAAAATACAGGCATGGCATTTTCAATGTTCAGCGGTGCAAGATGGTTTTTTGTTGCGTTGACAGCTGTTGTCACAGTGGGAATGGCTGTTTATATGTTTAAGAAATGTCAGAAAAATCTGTGGCTTTACTGGACAATCGGTGTTTTGATTTCAGGTGCTGTGGGTAATCTGATTGACAGAATTTGCTATGGCTACGTAATTGATTTTATAAATCCGACCTTTGTTAATTTTGCAATATTCAATATTGCGGACTGTGCTGTTACGCTCGGTGCTGTCAGCCTGATTGCTTATCTTGTTTTTGATATGTTTAAAAAGGATAATAAGGAGAGCAAAAATGGGTGAAAGCTTTACCTTTGCAGCCGACAGTGCGGGTGAAAGAATTGACAAGTATTTAACACAACAGCTTGAGGGCTTTACACGTTCGGCAGTTTCAAGGCTCATTGAAGATAATCATATCATTGTAAACGGCAAAGCGGTTAATAAGAATTATAAGCTGATGGCAAATGACAGTATACAGGTTTTTGTACCCGACGCAGTTCCTCTTGAAGCCGTTGCCGAAAATATACCCCTTGATATTGTCTATGAGGACAATGACCTTCTGGTGGTGAATAAACCAAAGGATATGGTTGTTCATCCTGCAGCAGGCAACTACACAGGTACGCTTGTGAATGCACTGCTTTATCATTGTAAGGACAGTCTGAGCGGTATCAACGGTGTTATCCGTCCCGGTATCGTTCATAGAATTGACAAGGACACATCGGGTCTTTTGATTGTTGCAAAAAATGATATGGCACATCTTGATTTGGCACAGCAGATTAAGGAGCATTCCTTTCACCGTGCGTATGAAGCGGTTGTTTATGGTAATATTAAAGAGGAATGCGGAACCGTTCATCAGCCTATCGGAAGAAATCCCAAGGACAGAAAAAAGATGGCTGTAACGGATAAAAACTCCAAGGACGCTGTTACGCATTATGAGGTTATAAAACGCTTCGGAGATTTTACCCATATCCGCTGTGTGCTGGAAACCGGCAGAACACATCAGATTCGTGTGCATATGTCATTTATCGGTCATCCGCTGGCGGGTGACAGTGTTTACGGACCTAAAAAGGTTATCACAGAGCTAAAGGGGCAGTGCCTTCACGCAGGTGAAATCGGCTTTGTGCACCCTAGAACCAAAGAATATTTGGAATTTAAGGCACCTTTGCCTGAATACTTTAAAAAATATTTAGCTAAACTTGAAAAGAAACAGGGGTGATATAATGGAAAAAACCTTTGAAAACTGGCTTGTTGTATCTGATATTGACGGTACACTTAATAATAAAATGAGAAAATTACCGAAACGCAATTATGATGCTATTAAAAAATTCACTGACCTTGGCGGTAATTTTACGCTTGCATCAGGCAGACTTCAGTCAAGCCTTGAACGTAATTATAACAGGATTACACCAAATCAGCCTGCCGTTATTTTAAATGGTGCAGGTATATATGATTATAAAAAACGAAAAATGCTGTGGCAGAGTACAATCGGCAAAAAGGGCAGGGATTTTGTCAGATATATAGCTAAGGAGTTTGATGATATTTCCAAAAGCGTTGATATCGGCATCTATTTTGCCGACTATGTTTACATTGTTAAAAGCGGACTTTTTGCCAAGGGCACAATGTATTTCGACAAGGCGAAGCACGAATATGTAAGGTCAATTGATGATGTTCCCGAGGATGGCTGGATGAAGGTTATTTTCTGGTCAAACCCCTTTGTTATAAATAAACTGAAGGATCTTATTGAAAGAATGGAAAATCCGGATGCGAATTTTATGTCATCCTCCATTTTTTCGCTTGAAATGCTCCAGAAGGATACCCACAAGGGCGTGGGTATTATGAAGCTTGCCGATATGCTGGGTATTGAAAAAAGTCACGTAGCGGCAATCGGTGATTATTATAATGACTGGGATATGCTCAAAACGGTGGGTCTTCCTGCCTGTGCAGGTCAGGCTCCGAGCTCAATCCATAAAATATGCAAATATGAGGCATGCCACTGCAATCAGGGCTGTGTTGCGGATTTGCTGGAATACATAATGTCGGGCAAAGCTGAGGAGGCTATTGCCAAAGAATTATTAACACAAACAAAATGATGAGGTAAAGCTTATGTTAACTATAGGAGCACATTTGAGTGCATCAAAGGGATATACAGCAATGCTGAAGCAGGCACAGGAAATCGGTGCAAATACATTTCAGTTTTTCACAAGAAATCCTCGCGGAGGCAGTGCCAAAGCAATTGATGAGAAGGATGTGGAAACCTTTCTTGAACTGATGAAAAGTGAGGGCTTTCCTGTTATTCTTGCTCATGCACCTTATACGCTTAACTGCTGCAGTGCTAAGCCCGAAACAAGAGAGTTTGCACTTAATACCTTTGCAGATGATTTAAAGCGTATGGAATATACACCGAATCAGCTTTATAATTTTCATCCGGGCTCACACGTTGGACAGGGTGAGGAGGTCGGAATTGAGCAGATTGCAGAAATTCTGAACAAGGTTTTGTTCCCTGAAATGACGACAACAGTTCTGCTTGAAACCATGGCTGGCAAAGGCACTGAAATCGGCAGAAGCTTTGAAGAACTCAGAGCAATTATCGACAGGGTAGAGCTTAGTGACAAAATGGGTGTGTGTCTTGATACCTGCCATATTCACGACGGCGGTTATGATATTGTCAATGACCTTGACGGCGTGCTTGAGGCGTTTGACAGAGTAATCGGTCTTGACCGATTAAAGGCTGTTCATCTGAATGACAGCAAAAATCCTATTGCTGCCCATAAGGACAGGCATGAAAAAATCGGTGCGGGATATATTGGTCTGGATGCTTTTGAAAGAATTATTAATCATCCGTCCCTTAAACATCTGCCGTTTTTCCTTGAAACGCCAAATGACCTTGACGGCTATGCTAAGGAAATCGAAATCCTCAGAAATTTATATAAAGAAGATGAATGTTAAATATTACTGAAATGATATAACAAAAGGCAGTCCAAGCATAAATTTGCTTGGACTGCCTTTTGTTAATGTCTTGTGTAACCATATGTTTTTGATTGAACCCTGAATTCTGCAGGCGATATTTTTATGTATTTTTTGAAAACCTTACCAAAATAGTTCTCGTCAGAATATCCGCATTGCCTGCTTATTTCCTTCAGCTTCATATTTGTTGAATTAAGCAGTTCAACAGCCTTTTCCATCCTCAGCTTAGTCAGATAGTCACTTGGTTTTTCTTTTGTATGTTTTAAAAATTCCCTTGTCAGGTGACTGTGCGAAACTCCAAGATAATCTGCTGCCATAGCAATTGTTATCTGCTTTTCAAAATTACTTTTAAAATAATCTATTGCACTGTCAACAAGATTAGAATTATGAGAAATGCAGGGATTGCACAGTGCACACAAAAACTGAATAAGCTCACTGCTTGCGTCAAAAACATTTTTTATATTTGAATTCAAAGCCTTGCCGTATAAATCGAGCAGTATTCTGACAGCAGGATGAAATTCGGGTAAGGATATAATGTTTCCTGTGCGTTCGGTTGAATATTTATAAAACTCTTCTGCTGCACTGCCGTTAAATATGATATAAACAAATTTCCATGGTGCACTGTTGTTTTCTTCGTCAAAATAGTAGCTTTCATCAGCAGGCATCTTTAAAAAGAATGCCTTTCCTTTGTCGACAACATATTTTTTGCCGCCGATTTCAACGGTACCGCTTCCGCTTAACGTGTATTGAAAAAGCATTGCATCGGGGCGTTCCTTGTTGCACCAATGATAGTCACTGTTGTTTATTACATCACAGCCTACGGCTATAAGCTCTATGAACGATAAATTGAAATTGTCAAAAAAATGAAAGGCGTGGTCATTATGAATGTTTGCTTGGTTTTTGTGCATCAAAATATTACCCTTATTATCAAATAATTACTGTTGAATTTTTATTTGTATACCTGTAATATAGAATTGTAACATAAAAGATATAAGATGTAAACATCAAAATATTACTTATTATGAGGTCGTTGTTATGCATAGAAAATTTGCAAAAACACCTCCCCTTGGCTGGAACAGCTGGGACTGCTTTGGTGCAGGTGTGAACGAAGAGCAGCTAAGAGCAAATGCCGATTATATGGCGAAATATTTAAAAGAGTACGGATGGCAGTATGTTGTCTGTGATATTCAGTGGTATGAGCCCAAGGCTAAGGATAACGATTATTTTAGTTTTACGCCGCTGAATATGGATGAGTATGGCAGGCTTATGCCTGCTGAAAACCGTTTTCCCAGTGCAGGGAACGGTGAGGGCTTTAAGCCGCTTGCCGACTATTGCCACAGCCTGGGACTGAAATTCGGCATACATATTATGCGCGGTATTCCGCGTCAGGCTGTTCACGCTGATTTGCCGATTAAAAACAGTAAATTCACAGCTCGTCAGGTTGCGCATCATTTTTCTGTCTGCTCCTGGAATACGGATATGTATGGTATGTATAACTGTGAGGGTGCACAGGATTACTATAATTCTATTATTGCACTTTATGCCACATGGGGCGTTGATTTCATTAAGTGTGACGATATTTGTGTTACCGAATTTCGCAAGTGGGATAAGCCTTATTCTGCTGATTATGAAATTGAGATGATCAGAAAGGCGATTGATAACTGTGGCAGGGAAATTGTGCTTTCGCTTTCCCCGGGTCCTGCAGAAATTGAGAAGGCTGCACACCTTGCAAAAAACGCAAATATGTGGCGTCTGACAGGTGATTTCTGGGATCAGTGGGATAAGCTTCACGATATGTTTGACCGCTGTTATTTATGGCAGGATTGGGTGAAGGCAGGGAACTATCCGGACTGTGATATGCTCCCTCTCGGCAGGCTTTCAAAGAACGGAACCTGCCACGGTCCGCAAAACAGAATGACACAGTTCACTAAGGCAGAACAGCTTACTATGATGAGCCTTTGGGGTATATTCAGAAGTCCGCTGATGATGGGCGGCAATATGCCTGAAAATGATTCGTGGACATTGTCCCTGCTTACCAATGAAGAGTACCTGAAAATGCACAGTACCTCTTTCGGTGCGCATCAGCACAGCAGAAATGAGAAAAACGGCAAGGGCAGTGTTATCTGGGTATCAAACGGAAAGGACTGCAAATATGCCGCCTTGTTCAATACAAAGGATGTCGAGCAGACTGTTAAGCTTGATTTAACAGAAATTCTTATGCCCGGTAAAAAATATGCTTTCTATGATATATGGGAAAAGAAATCGGCGGGCGAATTTAAAAATTCATTTAAGGCTGTTGTTCCTCCCCATGGTGCAGGACTTTATAAAATAACCGAATAAATAATGAAACCTCTCAGGATGATTGTACCTGAGAGGTTATTTTGTTATTGCTGTTTTTCAATTTCTGCAATACGCATATTGATTTTTCTAATTTGGTCATAGATTTTACGGCTGAATTTTTCTTCTCTGTCATAGGTGTAAAGTCCGTTCTGCTCCTGCTCTACATCGTAAAGCTGCGTATAGCAGAATCCCATCATCCTGCTGTTTGACAGCAAAGCAGTCGTTAAACCCTCGTACCTTGCTAAAAATTCCGTTTCCGTTGTGACATCCTTGCCGTAGCCCCAGGATTTATATTTTTTGTCAGTTTCCCATTTTATTCCGCCGTATTCACTTACAAAAACAGGCTCACCGCCGTATTTTTGTCTGCCCGGGTTATCAAGCAGCACATGCTCATATAGCTCATTATCGCTCATAAGTCTGTCAAAGCTTGCCTTGAATTTTTCAGTGTCAAAGCGATAATCGTGAACATCATAAATATCTGTTTTTGTATGAAAATTTCCGCTTGTGTCAATGCAGGGGCGTGTGGTGTCATATGCCTTGGTGAAATCATAAACCGTTGAAATCAGTGGGTCATACTGCTTTCTCTTTTTATAATCCCAGGTTTCATTAAACGGGCACCAGCCGATAATGGAAGGGTGGTTGAAATCTCTTTCAAGTGCTTCCGTCCATTCCTTTATGAAAATTGCAAGCATTTTAGGGTTTGAATAATCAATGCCCCAGTTGGCATATTCACCCCATACCATATAGCCCTTTAAGTCACAGAAGTACAGAAAGCGTGGGTCAAAAACCTTTTGGTGCAGTCTGGCTCCGTTAAAGCCCAGTGCCATTGAAAGCTCAATATCCCTTATTAGCTCGTCATCATTTTCAGCAGTATAAATGCCTTTTCTGTAATAACCTTGATCAAGAACAAGACGCTGAAAAACGCTTTTGCCGTTAAGCAGAAACCGATAGCCGTCAAGCTGAATGCTTCTCATTCCGAAATAGCTTTTTATTTTGTCATTGCCAAAGCTTATTTCAAGGTCATAAATATTGCCCTCACCAAGCTGCCAGAGGTGTATTTCATCAAGCGGTATCTGAAGCAGCATATTGCCTGACGCATTATTTACCGAGGCTGTTCCGACAACCTTACCTTCATATACTGCTGTGCATAGAAGATTTTCTTTTCCGTTTAAAGCAAATTCAACTGTAACATTTTTCTGGTTAATATCAGGATAAATTTTAAAGCTTTTAATATAATTTTTCGGTGCATATTCTATGTAAACATTCTGCCAGATTCCCGTAGTTCTTGTGTAGCAGCAACCATAGCTGTTTTTGCGTTCGCTCTGCTTTCCTGAGGGAATTAAAGAATTTCTTGTATCATCCTCACAGATTATAAATATTTCATTATTGCCTTTGCTGACAAAATCTGTTATCTCAAAGGAAAAGGAGGTATAGCCACCCATATGACTGCCCACAATTTTTCCGTTAACAAGCAGTGTCGTTTTATAATCCGCTGCACCGATATGAATAAAAACACGCTCAAAATCAGATATGCTGACCTGTTTTTGATACCATACTGTTTGAATAAAATCCGTGCAGCCGATGCCTGACAAGGTGCTTTCCATACAAAACGGAACATTGATTTTGTATTTTGTATCGGCTTTTTTGTAAAAAAGACTGACTTGTTTTTCATTCATAAATTTATGATTTCTTTTTGCTCTTAAAAAGCCAAAATCCCAGCTTCCGTTCAGGCTTACCCAGTTCTCACGTTCAAACTGAGGATTCGGATGCCTGCTTAAATCTTTTTTCATTGTGTTATGCTCCTTCGCATATTTTGCTGTGTTATGTTCAATATATCACAGGTGTTATTATTTTACAATATATTTTGTTGAAATCAGGGTGGTATATATGTATAATATATTCAGGAAGTGATACTATGAAAAATAACCGATGCGACTGCACCGCAATTGATGAAGCGGCAGTTCTTGATATAAGAAAAAATATGATTTCAGATGATGAAATATCAAATCTTTCAAATTTGTTCAAGGTGCTTGGCGACCCTACAAGGGCTAAAATTGTTATGGCTCTTGATAACAGAGAGGTTTGTGTTTGTGATTTGTCTGTTGCACTGAATATGACCAAATCTGCGGTGTCGCACCAGTTGGCTGTGCTTAAGGCTTATAATATTGTTAAATCAAGGCGTGACGGAAAGCATATTTATTACAGCTTTGATGATGAACATATAACAACCATTATTGAGATTGCTGACGAGCACATAAAGCATAGATAATGAATAGAATATATTGTGCAGTAAAACACTATTTAATAGTGTTTTATTTTTTTTTATTAAAATCATAAAAAAGTATTGACAATTGAATATGCATTCAACTATAATAACAATAACAAATGAATAGTTGTTCAATTGTTGTGTGAATATTTTTATATGAAAGGATAATAACTATGAAAAAAACTTATAGGATTGAAGTGGATTGTGCAAGCTGTGCGGCAAAAATGGAGGAGGCTGCAAAAAATACTGTTGGCGTTGCTGATGCAGTGGTTTCTTTTATGACACAAAAAATGAAGGTTGAATTTGAAAATGGTGCTGATGTCCAGTCTGTTATGACGCAGGTTGTTAAAAACTGCAAAAGAGTAGAGGATGACTGCGAAATTTTTATTTAAAGGGTGGCTTTTATGAGTAAAAAACAAAAAACGGTATTGCTTCGTATAATCATTTCAGCGGTTCTTCTTACAGCAGTAAAAGTGCTTACCTCCTTTGTCGAGCTTAACCGACTTGCTGAATTGCTGCTGTATTTCATTCCATACTTAGTAATTGGCTATGACATTCTGAAAAAGGCAGTAAAGGGAATCTTTAAGGGTCAGGTGTTTGATGAAAACTTTTTGATGGCAGTTGCCACTGTCGGAGCTATGGCTTTGGGTGAATACCTTGAGGGTGCAGCCGTTATGCTTTTTTATCAGATTGGCGAGCTCTTCCAGAGTGTTGCTGTCGGCAGAAGCAGAAAAAACATAACCGAGTTAATGGATATCCGTCCCGATTATGCAAATGTGGAAATTGACGGAAAAGTAGTGAAAGCAGACCCCGACGATATAGAGGTGGGTACTGAAATTATAGTGAACCCGGGTGAAAAGGTCCCTATTGACGGCGTTATAACATATGGCACAACAACCCTTAATACAAGTGCTCTGACAGGTGAAAGTGTGCCGCGTGAGGCTGCCGCAGGTGATGAGATAATCAGCGGCTCTATCAATCTTTCGGGTATGATAAAGGTAAAAACAACTAAGGATTTTGGTGATTCCACAGTTTCAAAAATACTTGACTTAGTTGAAAATTCAAGTATGAAAAAGTCAAAGTCCGAAAACTTTATCACAAGATTTGCCAGGTATTATACGCCTGCCGTATGTATCGGAGCAGTTGTGCTTGCTGTTTTGCCTCCCTTGGTCAGACTGCTTGCAGGCTATGACGCTATGTGGAGTGAATGGATTATCAGGGCACTGACTTTTCTTGTAATAAGCTGCCCCTGTGCACTTGTTATATCTATTCCGCTCAGTTTTTTTGCAGGCATCGGCTGTGCATCTGCAAACGGTATTCTTGTTAAAGGCTCAAACTATCTGGAGGCACTGTCCAAAACCAGGTATGTGGTCTTTGACAAAACAGGCACACTGACAAAGGGTGTGTTTGAGGTAACAGATATTTGTGCTGTAAATGGCTTTAACGAGGATGAGCTGATCAGATATGCTGCCTGTGCTGAAAGTGCATCAAGCCATCCGATTAGTGTGAGCCTGAAAAAGGCTTACGGCAGAGAAATGGATTTGTCCTCCGTAACAGATATTGAGGAAATAGCAGGTCACGGTGTAAGTGCTGTTGTTGACGGTAAAAAGGTGCTTGCCGGTAATGTCAAGCTGATGAACAGGGCAGGCATAATTGTTGATGATAAGAGTGACAGAGGTACGGCTGTCTATGTTTCTGTCAATGGTGCTTATGCAGGCTGTATTGTTATTTCGGATATTGTGAAGGAAACGTCTGAATCAGCAATTGCTTCATTGAAAAAAAGCGGCATCAGAAAAACGGTAATGCTCACAGGTGACTCAGGGAAAGCCGCACAGCAGGCTGCAGATAAGCTTGGTATTGACGAGGTGTATTCCGAACTGCTTCCTGCTGATAAGGTCGCAATGGTTGAAAAACTTCTTGAAGAAAAACAGCCGAAGGAAAAGCTGGCTTTTGTTGGTGACGGTATTAATGATGCACCTGTTCTTTCACGTGCAGATATAGGCATTGCTATGGGAGCACTTGGGTCAGATGCTGCAATTGAGGCGGCGGATATTGTGCTTATGGATGATGACCCGTTGAAAATTTCACTTGCAGCAAGAATTTCAATGAACACGCTTAAAATTGTAAAGGAAAATATTGCCTTGGCACTGATTATAAAGGCAGCCTGTCTGCTGCTTGGCGCTTTCGGTATTGCAAATATGTGGTTTGCAATTTTTGCAGATGTGGGCGTTATGGTCATAGCAGTACTGAATGCAGTAAGAGCATTGAAAATTAAGAAATAACAAAAAAATCCCTATGGAAAATCAACATTCCACAGGGATTTTAGTATTTCGTTATTATTTATACATCGGACCGTAGGTTGCACAGGCACGGTAGTCGGCAGACTGCTTATCCTCAGTTCCGAAGGATGACCAGCAATGCGGACGGAAAATCCTGTCATCAGACACATTGTGCATATTAACAGGAATACGAAGCATGGATGCCAGTGTAATGAGATCAGCACCAACGTGACCGTAAACAGTTACACCGTGGTTTGCACCCCAGTTCGCCATAACGCTGTAAACATCCTTAAAAGCACCCTCGCCTGTAAGGTTTGGTACAAACCAGGTTGTAGGCCAGGATGGGTCGGTACGCTTGTCGATGGTGTTATGGATTTCATCAGGTAAATCAGCCGTGTAGCCTTCAGCAAGCTGTAAAACAGGACCGATACCGTCAATCACATTGACACGGAGCATTGTAACAGGCATTTCAGCCTTGCAGCGGAAATGGCTTGAAAAACCGCCGCCACGGAAGTATTCATAGTTTGCTCTGCACCAGTCAGTTGCATTAAGACAAGCCTTGATGTCATCCTGTGTCATTTCCCAGAATGGCTTCATACAGCCCTCACCATTATTGTTTTTGCTTGCACCGCTGCCGTCAAGAGCAGTTGCGCCTGAATTAATAAGGTGAATAAATCCGTTTTTTGCTACGCCGTCAGGCTTAACACCTGTAACTCTTTCACAAGCCTCAGGACTCCAATAGGTACGTACATCGTGGAAGCATGGTGCTGAGCCTGAAACAAGCGTGCCAAGCATCATAGCTACGCCGTTAAGTGTGTCATTTTCGGTAGCAAATGGGGTAGGCGCTTTCGGTCCGTTCCAGTCAAAGGTGGATGCCATAATAGCTTCTGTGAAGTCTGCGTTCGGCAGCCAGTCTGTCCAGTTTCTCTGACCCTGAAAGCCGCCTGCAATTGCATTTTTGCCCAGTGCTTCCTCGTGCCAGCCCATTTCATCAAGCTTCTTGTTGCCGTAAAGAATATCACGGATGATGATGGTCATTTTTGTGATGAACTCCCAGTCCTTATCAGCAGGAACAACCTTGGATTTTGTTATGATTTCAGGCAGGTTTTTGCCTTCGTTGAGGTCGAAGCCCTCTTTGCAGTTTTCCTTAACCCATTTGAAAGCCTTGTCATATTCATCATGGTCATAAATTTCAAGTGTAATTCGGCGAACAATTTCGGTCATATCAACCCATTCTGCACGGATTCCGAAATAGTTCTGAAACATATCTGCATTGCAGTAGCTTCCTGCAATACCCATTGCAATACCGCCGAGATTAACGTATGACTTGTTTTTCATCCAGCCGATTGCAACAGATGCACGTGCAAAGCGCAAAATCTTTTCTGCTACGTCAGCAGGGATTGTTCTGTCATCAATGTCCTGTACATCGTGACCGTAAATGGAAAATGCGGGCAGTCCCTTCTGTGCATATGCCGCCATAACAGCAGCAAGATAAACTGCACCGGGACGCTCTGTTCCGTTAAAGCCCCATACAGCTTTGATGGTCTGTGGGTCCATATCAAAGGTTTCGGAGCCGTAGCACCAGCAGGGTGTAACACTGAGTGTTGCCGTAACATTTTCTTTAGAAAACTGGTCTGCACATTTTGCAGCCTCAGCACCTCCGCCGATTGTGGTTTCACTGATTACGCACTGAACAGGTGTGCCGTCAGGGTATTTAAGTGTACCTTCAATAAGCTTTGCAGCCGCCTCAGCCATGCCCATGGTCTGCTGCTCAAGGCTTTCACGAACACCGCCCCAGCGTCCGTCAATAACAGGTCTTATACCGATTTTTGGATATATCATTGTTTTACCTCCGTTAATTTTTATTTTCTATAATACTTACAAATCTGTCATACGCCGAATCCCATTCATCGGTATGCGACGGATTGAAGTGATTAAGCTTATGTGTTTTGGAAATCAGCTGTCTGCCCTCGTCAATATTCTCTATTTCGCCCAAAGCAATCAACTGCAGAATTATGTTGCCGAGCGCTGTTGCCTCAACAGGTCCTGCAACAACAGGCATATCAATGCTGTCTGCAGTCAGTTGACACAAAAATCCGTCCTTTGTGCCACCGCCAAGCAGATGAAGCACCTCAAATTTCCTGCCTGTGCATTTTGAAATCTGTTTTAATGCGTATCTGTATTTTAACGCAAGGCTTTCATAAATACAGCGCACAATTTCACCGACTGTTTCCGGTATCTGCTGATTTGTCACCTTGCAGTATTCTTTTATCTTATCAGGCAGATTGCCGTGAGCCGAAAGCAACGAATCATCAGGGTCAATAAAGCATTTGAATGGCTCACTGGCTTTGGCAAGCTGTTCAAGCTCGTTGTAGCTGTAGCTTTTTCCGCTTTTGGCAAAATCTCTTTTGGTTTCCTGAATGAGCCATAAACCGCTGATGTTTTTCAAATAATTTATTTTACCGTTTGCACCAAGCTCGTTTGAAAGTGCAAGCGTATTGCTTTCATCAGTGACAACAGGCGCATCAAGCTCACAGCCAATCAAAGACCAGGTACCGCAGGATAAAAATGCAGTATTGTCCTTTGTGCAGGGCATTGCGGCAACAGCACACTGTGTATCGTGACCTGCAACCGTAATGACCTTTATATCCTTGTATGTACCGTTAACCGAACCGCTTTCACACAAGGGAGGGAAAATATTCCTGTCAATGCCGAAGGCTTCAAGCACAGCGTTGCTCCAACTTTGTGTTTTCGGACTCAGCATTTGCGAGGTTGACGCAATACTCTTTTCACACGCCATATTGCCTGTGAGCATATAGCAGAATAAATCAGGCATAAATAAAAGCTTGTCGGCTTTTTTTGTGTTTTCATCGATCAGAAGCTGAAACAGCGTGTTGATGTTCATAATCTGATTGCCTGTTTCACTGTAAAGTGTGCTTGCAGGCATTTTGTCATAAGCCTTTTCCGGTATGCCGCTTGTGCGTGTGTCACGATAGTGAAAGGGGGTGTGAATCAGCTTTCCGTCAGAATCAAGCAGACCATAGTCAACGCCCCAGGTATCAAAAGCGAGAGCGTCAATGCGCTCCGCTTTGTCAATTGCTTTTTTCACCTCTTCAAGTATCATATCTGTATTGTGGCAGATATGACCGTCTGTTGTCAAAGGGATATTCTCAAATCGGTGGATTTCTTTATAACTGATTTGATTTCCGTCATAGACAGCTTTTATGGCACGTCCGCTTGATGCACCGAAATCAAAGGCTAAAACAGTCTTCATTTTACTACACCCTTTTTTAAAAGAATATTTGCATAAATTGCTTTTTCACCTGTGGCGATAATTAAATATGCATCCTTGGCACGCTCATAAAATGCAAAGCGTTCGGTATATTCAATATCGTGGTGCGCAGGCTCGTGCCTGTCAAGTATCTCTTCATATTCTTTCCAGATTGTCGGTGTACCGCAGGTGTCACCGGGTACAACCTCCATAAGTGCCACAGGCTTTTCTGTGTATGTATCCAGCGGAATAAGCTGAAGTATTGCATCAAGTATTTCAGGCACGCCGTGACCGTCTGCACGGATAACGATTGCATTTTTACCAACGCTGTGGCTGGGGAAATTGCCGTCTGCAATAACAAGCTCGTCACCGTGACCCATCTGGCTCAGTGCTTTTAAAAGGTCAGGTGAAATTATGTTTGGAATACCTTTAAGCATAGTAACCTCCTTGATTAGTTCTCAGTTTTGTGAAGCATCTGATCATCGGGGTTGAATACCTTGTGACCGGGATGTCTTCCTGTTACCTTATAGTAGCCTCTCAGGTCAATCAGCTTCTGCACATTTTCCTTGCTGATGTCGTGACTTCCGCCCAAGATAACAGCGTTGATTGTGATTTTTGCCCAAAGCTCAAGACTTTCCATTCTGTAAAAGGCGGTGATAACATCACTGCCTACTGCAAGTGCACCGTGGTTTTCAAGCAGCATCACATCGTGCTCCTCAAGATATGGCTCAATGGCATTCGGCACTTCAACGGTTGAGGGAGTACCATAAGGGGTGAGAGGTACAGAGCCTATAACAGCTACATCCTCAATCATATTGTACATATCCATTGCTTTGTGTGCAACGGCAAAGCCTGTTGCACCCGGTGGGTGCGCGTGAATAACACTCATTACATCGTCACGCTTGTCATAGCAGCGAAGGTGCATTTTGATTTCGCTTGACGGGCGGTAGCCCTCCTTTGCCTCAAGAATATTTCCTTCACTGTCAAGCAGTACAAGCTTTTCGGGCGTGATAAAGGATTTGCTGATTCCTGTGGGTGTTGCCAAAATATTTCCGTTTTCAAGCCTTACACTCACGTTTCCGTCATTGGCGGCAACCCATCCAAGCTGCCACATTTTATGACACACATCACATATCTGTGTTTTTATTTCATCCGGATTTTGCATTGATTTTTCCTTTCCATAATTGACAATTTAATAAGCATATGCTATGCTACTTATATTATATTGTATTTTTTTACTCCGTGCTTGTGCAATAATAGCGTTATAATATGACAATATTCACTTTTTGGCGGTCGATTATGAATTACAGCGAGCTTTATGAAAATAAAAAAAGAGGAACCTTTGATTTCCCTATTGAGCTATATTATGTTGATGCCTCATCACCAAGGTATCAGATGCCCCTTCACTGGCATTTGGAATATGAATTGATTCTGATTATGCAGGGTCATTTTTATCTTTCGGTTGACGGCAAGGATTATCAGATGTCGGCAGGTGACTGTGCCTGGATAGGTGACGGTGTTGTTCACGGCGGCATACCGAATGACTGTATTTATGAGTGTGTTGTTTTTGATTTGGGAACACTTCTTCACGATACACCTGTGTGTGCACGCAGTGCAGCAGAATTTATGGCTGATGAGCGGGGGTGCACAGGGGTGTTCAGAAAGGGCAGCAGGCAGGCAGAGCTTGCGGATATGCTTTTTGATTCTATGGAGCGTGAGCAGAAGGGGTATGAATGGACCACTGTCGGCTTAATGTGGCAGCTTATGGGCAGTCTGATTGGCTTGAAGACAACATCGGATTCTGTCCCTAAAAAACGCCGACAGATTATACGCCTGAAAAATGTACTCGCTTATATACGTGACAATTATGAAAATACTGTAACGCTTCAGGAGCTTGCCGAGGTTGCGGATATGGCACCAAGGTATTTCTGCCGTGCTTTTTCATCCATGACAGGCAAGACACCGATTGAGTATCTTAATTATTACCGCATAGAACAGGCAGGGGAGCGGTTGCTGCTGACGGAGGATTCTGTTACCGAAATTGCACTTAGCTGCGGTTTTAATGATATGAGCTATTTTTCAAAGACCTTTGCTAAATATAAGGGTGTATGCCCGACAGCTTTCAGGAATGCACAGATTTAAAATAAAGGGGAGCAGTTATGTTCAGTGATAAAAAGTATATAAAAGCAATCAGTGCCGAAGGACTTTTCAGCAACAGCTACGAGGAGCGCATGCCCCAGACCGTAATCAAGGATGCGATTGTTAACCATTTTAAAAAGTCGGATAAAAAACCAAAGTGTATTTTTATCGGATGGGACGGCTGCCGCGGTGATGCTATGAAATACTTGGTTAAAAGCAATGACAGCAAGGTAAGCGGCTGCAATGAGTCTGCAATTTACAGTGCAGTCAATGCATTGAAGCGTAATGGTGGACTTTACATTACCTATGTCGGCGGTGAAAAGTCATCACCGCAGGAAACCAGTACCTCTCAGGGCTGGGCATCGGCTCTGTGCGGAAAATGGATGAAGGGGAAAGGCAGATATGGTATTGAGTGGAGTCTGGGTGAGGATTATCCCACAGCACTTATGACCTTATCGCAGCAGGGCTATAAGTGTTCCTTCAGTGCCATTTGGAATATTCACTTTGATAATACATATGTTAAAGAAATTCAGCTTACAGAAAAAAAGAATCTTCCGTATTATTTCTATAAGCTTGAAACAGATGAAGAACTGCATAATCATTTGATTCAGCGAATTGAAAGTGACGATGACTTCATATTCGGGATATATGAAAATCCTGATTATAACGGTCACGACACAGGCTTTGATGACCGTAATTACCGTTATGTCAGCGGCATTTGCAACCTTGACAGAATATCCTATAATCTTCTTGAAACCATTAAGAAAAGAAAGTCATTTGATGATGAAGACTGGCTTGTTTTAATTGCTTCGGATCACGGTGGTCATTCCATACGCCACGGCACACAGAGAATTGAGGACAGAACAACTTTTCTGGCATTATCAAAACCAATTGAGGCACTTATCAAATGACACAGTATATTATCAGGGACTATAAAAAAAGCAAGTTAATCGTTGCTGTTTTGTGGATTGTTTATGCAGCGTCTTATTTTATCAGAACCTGCTATGCGGCGGCAATTGCTCCTATTGTGGCTGAAGGTCATTTCAGTAAGGGTGAAATCGGCTTGGTGGGCACAGCATTTTTTATTTGCTATGGTGTAGGTCAGCTAATCAGCGGTTTAATCGGTGATAAGGTCAATCCGTTTCTTATGATTATTTTCGGTGCTGCGGCAGGAGGACTTTGCTGCTTTCTTATGCCCCTTGCAGGCAGTATGCCTGTAATGCTTGTCATATGGGGAGCAAACGGCTTGTTTCAGTCTATGCTCTGGTCACCGATTTTAAGAGTGTTTTCCGAAACGATTGACAAAAGCCTTAGCAAAAAAGCTATTTTAAATGTTTCACTGTCACTGCCTGTCGGAACAATATGTGCTTATCTTTTATCAACCTTTATTATTAAATATTCAGGTTGGCAGCTTGTGTTTATCAGTGGCGGAATAATTATTGTTCTTTCAGCCGTTCTTGTTGTTCTGGTGCTGCTTTGTTCAAAAAAAGATTTGACGGTTAAAACCAAAGAACAGATGCCTGATATAAAGCAAAAAAATAATGAAACAAAAGGAAAGCAGGGTATAGTATCACTGGCGTTGCTCAGCGGTCTTTTCATTATTATGCTGCCCTCCTTCCTTCACGGAATGATTCGTGACGGAATAACCAACTGGGTTCCCACAATGATAACGGAGCTTTATGGCGTTTCCCCTTCTTTTTCCATTTTCCTTACCATAGTTCTGCCGGTGTTCAATGCTTTCGGTGCATATGCAGTTGTTCCGCTTTATAAGAAGCTTGGTGAAAACGAAATGAAGACGGCAGGTGTTGTCGGCGCCTTGGCACTGGTACCGCTTCTTTTGCTTCTGCTGAAAAACAGAATGTCTGTTTATGTGATTATTGTATTGCTTGCTCTGACCACCTCTGTTATGTATGCACTCAATTATCTGATTATTTCCCTTGTACCTGTCAGATTTTCAAAATTCTCCTGTACGTCAAGCGTCAGCGGAATATTGAATTCGGCAGCCCATATCGGATGTGCGGTATCCTCTTATGGATTCGGCGCAGTTTCCGAAAAAGCAGGCTGGAATGCCGTTATCATAATCTGGATTGCGGCTGCATTTATGACAGCGTTGTTCTCGTTTTTATCAAATTTCAAATGGAATAGGTTTATAAAATAGAAATACAGGAATACTGTAAAATACACAGTATTCCTGTATTTCTATTCTGCAATGATTTTACCGCAGGCAAGCTTTTTACCTGAATTTCCCGACGGCTGTGTTGTGAAATCATCCGCCTTTTCGTGTATAATCATAGTTTTTCCGATAACATCCTTAACAGTAAATCTGTCAGTTATGAATACGGAAAGAGCAAAACCGTTATTATTCATCAGCGGCGGCAAATCACCTGCGTGATTGGGGTGCTCCGTATGATTCGGATTATAATGTGATTTTACATCTGCAAAGGGGTCATCGCTGTTACCGCTGCATTTTTCACCCTCGTGAATATGAAAACCGTGAAAGCTGTTGCCCTCGGGTAATCCGGCAATAACAGTATAAACCAAAGCACCATTCGCAGTCTGATAGAATTTAACCATACCTGAAATATCTTTATAATCCTTGCTGCCTTTGATTTCAGCATAAGCCTGCGGTTTTTTGCACAAAACCGATACTAAAGCAGAGCTTACATTTTCAAAAAACAATTTGTTATCCATATTATCCCTCCGTTTTATTGTATTCATAAGGCGACCGTATAATGTGAAATGAAATCAAAAATAAGCATAACCTGTATATAATCGCATTTTGTGTTGTTTACAAAGATTTTGCAGTGTGATATATTATAAATGATAGATTTGGTACGATTATTACAAATTAACGGTTCCGTGCTGGTATAATGAAAAATTCCGAGGTGAAATATGTTAACACATCCTGTAAAACCTATATATGATGAAAATTCAAAAACACTTATTTTAGGAACTTTTCCGTCAGTAAAGTCAAGGGAAATGTGCTTCTTTTACAGCCATCCGCAAAACCGCTTTTGGCGTGTTATGGCAAGAATTTGTGACAGTGATGTCCCTGTGTCCATTGAGGAGAAAACGCAGCTGATATTGTCTAATCATTTTGCACTGTGGGATGTCATTCATTCCTGTGAAATTGAGGGCTCCTCCGACAGCTCCATAAAAAATGTTGTTCCCAATGACATAAGTGTTATTCTTAACCATTCGCAGGTTGACAGAATTTTTGTTAACGGCAAAAAGGCTGAGAATCTTTACAAAAAATATATTGAAAAAGAAGCCGGTATCAAAGCGATATATCTGCCCTCTACAAGTCCTGCCAATGCATCGTGGAGTGAGGACAGACTGGCTGAGGAATGGAAAAAACAGATTTTTTATGAGGTGGATAGTTATTAAGATTAAAATAAAGTATGACCTATGAACTGCTCTTATGCAAATCTGTTTGATGATAAAAAATGCCCTAATGTTGTTTGCTGTGAAAGTAAAACCATAACATCTAAAATCAGCAACCCCCTTCCGATATCGGAAGGGGGGGACTTTTATGTCATATTATACATTAATCCTCATCTTTAGGATAGCGCTCGGGGAGAAGACGTGCCTTTATAAGCGCAAAGGCAATTGCAGGGATTAAGACAAGGTGGATTGCAATACCGGGCAGTGCGGTTACAAAATGTGTGGTTGCCCAGGCTGCGATTGTGATTTCACCTCTTGCAAAAATCAGTGCCTTTGCAATTCCTGCGGCAACTCTGCCTGCAAGCATTGCAGTTATAAGGCTGATATATAAATCAGCATAGGTCTTTTTTGTATGAACAAGCTTCAGCATAAGTCCTGTTACAATGCCGTAAACGGCACATTCTATCATCATAGGCGGAAGAACAGCAGCAGGCGGCATTCCTGTGAACAGGCTTGAAAGCAGCGGTCCTGCAATTCCGCAGATGAGTCCGTATTGCCAGCCACAGGCAATGCCGCAGAGCAGAACAGGAATATGCATCGGGCAGTATATAGAGCCTGCGTTTGGTATTGCATGAAAAGCCTGAGGCAGTACAACACAGAGTGCAATACATACAGCGGTAATGATTGATTTTTTTACAACAGACATTTTATTCATAAAATCTCTCCTCTATCAGGTTTTGCTGACAAGAATATATCACAATAAAAAAAGCCGTACAAGCCCCCAGGGGGGTCATTTTTTTGCTCAATATCCCCCAGGGGGGGTTGTTTTAAGCTATATATTAAGGTAATATAAATGGCGTAATTTGTATGTGCGGAGGGATGGTCTGTGTCTTTCATAAAGACTGAAAATTTAATACATTCCTATTCCTTTGCGGGCAGTAAGCACCGTTCGCTTGATGATGTTAATTTAACTGTTAACAAGGGTGAGTTTGTTGCAGTGCTGGGCAGTAACGGCTGCGGTAAAACAACCCTTGCAAGGCATCTTAATGTGCTTTTGCCTGTTCAGAGCGGTGCGTTGACTGTTGCCGGGATTAATGCCTGTGATGATAAGAACATATGGGCAGTGCGCAGCAAATGCGGAATGGTTTTTCAGAATCCGGACAATCAATTTGTTTCAACACTGATTGAGGAGGATTTGGCTTTTGCACCGAGAAACTTCGGTGTCCCTGAAGAGGAAATACCTGAAAGAGTTAAGAACGCACTTTCTTCTGTTGGTATGAACGGTTTTGAAAAGCATTCAACCCATATGCTTTCAGGCGGTCAGAAGCAGAGGATTGCCATTGCTGGCGTTCTTGCGGCTAAGCCTGATATTATGATTTTTGATGAAGTAACTTCTATGCTGGATTCACAGGGCAGGGAAGAGGTGCTGTCAGCGATTAAAAGCCTGCATAAAAGCGGTCAGACGGTGATTATGATAACCCATTATATTGATGAGGCTGCATTGGCTGACAGGGTGGTTTTGATGGAGAACGGCAGAATAACAGCAGACGGACTCCCCTGTGATATATTGACTGATATTGAACTTATGAGCAGGGCAGGGCTTGATGTGCCTATGCCCGTGAAAATGTATTATGATCTTGCAGAAAGGGGCATAAAGCTGAAAAAATGCCCTTTGACGAATGAGGAATTGGTGGGTGAGCTATGCAGCTTGAATTAAAATCCGTTTCGTATACCTATGCCCCGAATACAAATTATCAGACACAGGCAATTGATGAAATAAATCTTACAATCAGCGATGGTGAATTTGTAGGAATTATGGGCAAAACAGGTTGCGGCAAGTCAACCCTGATTCAGCTTATTGACGGCTTGCTTGTGCCTGACAGGGGCCGTGTTCTGCTTGACGGGCAGGATATCAACAATAAAAAATATGACCGAAGTATTCTTCACAAAAGCATAGGCTTAGTGTTCCAGTATCCTGAATATCAGCTTTTTGAGTCTACAGTTGAGCGTGATGTGGCTTTTGCATTAAAGCATTCGGGTCTGAGCAGACAGGAGATAAAGAAAAGCGTTATTGAAGCACTGCATGCTGTGGGATTTGATTATGAAAAGGTTAAGGACAAGTCACCCCTCAGCTTTTCAGGCGGTGAGAAAAAGCGCCTTGCCATTGCAGGCGTTCTTGCAGCAAAGCCTGATATGCTTATACTCGATGAGCCTATTGCAGGGCTTGACTATCGGGGAAGAATGTCATTTCTTAAGCTTATGAAAAAGCTTAATGAAAACGGCACGGCAATACTGATGATTTCACACGACAGCGATGTTTTGGCTGAATACGCATCACGGATTATTGTTATGGATAACGGTCATATAATATGTGATGATACGGCAGAGAATGTGCTTTCCGACTGCGAAACGCTGAATAAAATCGGCTTGGGAACGGGCAAGGTGGTTTCTGTCAGCAATATGCTCAGACAGAGGGGATTTGAAATACATTCCGATACCGTGAAATACAGTCAGCTTTTAAATGAAATCAGCAGGATATACGGAGGTGTTCCTATATGAAGCATCTCCCCACAGGAATGTATCAGCAGGGTGACTCTGTTATTCACAGGCTCGATTCAACGGTAAAGATATTGCTGCTTATTATCCTTTTTGCTTCTGTTGTGGCGGCTGATACTTTGGCGGGCTACGGAGCTCTGATTGTGTTTACTGCCGCTGTTGTGTTTCTGTCACGAATCGGAATGAAATCGGCTCTCGGCGGTATCGACAGAATGCTGTGGTTTTTTGCTGTTATTTTTATAATGAATCTTTGCTTTTTTAAAAGTGAAAATGCATGGGTTAAATTCTGGATTTTTGCACCGTCCTATGACGGACTTATGCAGGGAATCAAGGTTGTTGTAAGAGTTGCGGTGCTGATGATTTTTTGCAGTGTTCTGAACGTGACAACACCGCCTGTTGAGATTACAAGGGCAATAGAAAATATTTTGTCACCGCTGAAAATAATCAAAGTGCCTGTATATCAGATTGCTTTAATTCTGTCAGTGGCAATGCAGTTTATTCCCACTCTGTTTGAAGAGGCGGATATGATAAAAAAGGCACAGACAGCAAGGGGTGCAAGGTTTGACAGCCGTAAATTCAGGGATAAGGCAGGGGCTGTTATTCCGATGGTTGTGCCGATTTTTGTTTCTGCCTTCAGACGTGCCGACGAGCTTTCGCTGGCAATGGAGGCAAGGGGCTGTCGTGTTGATGTAAGACAAAACGGAAGAAAGCATTTGCATATCGGCTTGGGTGAAATAATCGGGCTTATTGTCTGTACAGTACTTTTGGTTTTACAGATTACCGTATTATAAAGGAGAATTTTATGAATAAAGAGGATATAATTGATTTTTTTGATGCGCATGCAAATCACTGGGATGAAGATATGATACGCAATGATGATATTATCAATATCATTCTTGACAATGCCGGTGTAGACAAGGATAAAACGATTCTTGATGTTGCCTGCGGTACAGGTGTACTTTTTCCCGACTATTTAAGCAGAAATGTCAAATCGGTCACAGGAATAGATATTTCACCTAAAATGGCAGAGATTGCAAAGGGTAAATTCAAACAGGATAATGTAACCGTGCTTTGCGGTGATGTTGAGGAAATGGCTTGCTCAGAGCCTTTTGACTGTGCTGTTGTTTATAACGCTTTCCCGCATTTTCCAAACCCTGACAGGCTGATTAAAAAGCTCAGTGAAATGGTAAAACAGGGCGGCACGGTTACTGTGGCTCACGGAATGAGCAGAGAAATGATT
Organism: Ruminococcaceae bacterium UBA7101; assembly: GCA_002493325.1. Taxonomy (GTDB): domain Bacteria; phylum Bacillota; class Clostridia; order Oscillospirales; family Acutalibacteraceae; genus Eubacterium_R. The sequence goes on along the minus strand of DKYL01000004.1, from coordinate 38,640 downwards.
GACCGTCACCATTCAGGCAGGGCAAGCAAGGTGTCAGCAGGGCTGATGAGTGAAAATGAGCTTGCTGAAATATTCAGTAAGTATTTAAAGGTTACTGTTAAAATCTCCGATCATAATATGTATCAGGTGACAGGAATAAAGAAATAAATTTACAACCGCTGAAATTAGCGGTTGTATTTATTTTATTCTATGTTATAATGACATTGAGTTCGTATATTTTATATGGTCTGTTTTTTTATGTTTTAGAGGAGGATGAATTATGAAAAATAATTTACCTGAAATCAAGCTTACTATGAATAACGGCAAAGTGGAATACAGTGTGTCCGAGGGCTGGAGTGCTGAATTTATGGGGGCTGATTATGTTCAGCTTGTTGACGATAATCTGTTTGTACATACTCCCCTTTGTGATATGACAGCAGTTCTTTCGTTTAAATGTCATAAGGGCAGTGAAACAGTTGAAAGGGACTGTAAAATAATGATACCTGGCGTTTATGGCGTGCAAAGCAAAAAGCCCAATATTATTCCTGAGCCTGCACAGTGGTATTCCAAAGGCGGAAGCCTCAGCAAAATCAATACCTATTCCTGTGATGAGAGGCTGAGAAGCACAGCCGATGCTTTTTCAGACGAATATTTTAAGGTGACGGGAAAGAAACTTAAATATGCTGATAATGGTGATGTCCGCTTTTCTTTTGACAGCGGTCTGTTTTATCTCGGGGAAGAAGGCTATGAAATAACCTGTGATGACAGTATTAAAATCGGCTGCAGTACTGAACTCGGTGCGGTATGGGCAGGCAAAACGGTCTGCCAGCTTATGGTTCAGGGTGGGTTCCCTAAGGGCATAATGCGTGATTATCCCCGTTACAGTGTCAGGGGCTTTATGCTTGATGTGGGCAGACGACCTGTATCACTTGAAATGCTTGAAAAAATTGTTGAGCGTATGGCTTGGTACAAAATGAATGATTTTCAGATTCACCTTGGCGATAATTACATATGGCTTGAGGATTATGCAGACAGGGGTGATGAAAGCACCTTTGATGCATACAGTGCCTTCAGACTTGAAAGCTCGCTGAAGAACAAAAAGGGAGAAACACCGACAGCAAAGGATTACAGCTATACCAAGACTGAGTTCAACCGCTTTATGAAGGAGTCGGCAGATAAGGGCGTACGCATTACACCTGAAATAGATATGCCTGCACACGCTCTTGCTTTCACCACGGTCTTTCCTGAATATGCGGTTAAAGGCAAGGTTTCACCGCTGATGAAAAAAAGACCTCTTACCGACCATATTGATATTTCACGTCCCGAGGCAATGGAGTTTGTCAAAAGTATTTTTGATGAATATACCCTTGGCGATGATCCTGTATTTCCAAAGGGCACAACAGTACATATAGGTGCTGATGAATTTTTAACGGATTATGGTGCATACCGCAGATTTATTAATGAAATTGTACCTCATATCAAAAAGACAAATACGGTCCGTCTTTGGGGCAGTCTTACCTGGATAAAGGATGAGCCTGCAACAGCTATTGCTGAGGAGGCGGTTAAGGATGTTCAGATGAACCTGTGGTCAAATACCTGGGCTGACGGCAGAGAGATGTATGATATGGGATATAATCTTATCAATACAATTGATCATCAGCTTTATATGGTGCCGAACGGTACAAAAATCCGTGCACCGTATATGGATTTTATTAATAAACGCAGAGCCTTTAAACAGTTTGAGCCTAACAGGGTAAGATTGAAGGATAAAGGAAAATATATTGACCTGCCTGCAGGTAATAAGCAGCTTTTAGGTGCCTGCTATGCGATATGGCAGGATAATATTGACAAGCGTTCAAAGGGCATTAATGAGCAGGATTTGTATGATAGATTTGATGACAGTGCCGCATTTATGGCAGAGAAAACATGGGGCTCCTGCACTGACAAGCATAGCTCTGCACAGGTTGACAAAGCATCAGATACGATTGACAGTCTGATGAAGCAGGAAAGACCGAATATCAAGCCATTGAAGAATTTAGTGCTCAAAGGCGGCAGCAGCTTTGTTAACACAGGCTGCAGAAATCTTGAAACAGGCTCAAAGCTCAGTATCACGCTCAGTCTGGATGAGGTTGTCCCCGAACAGATTATTATGGAGGCTGACGCACCATACGGAACATATGACGTAAGAATTACAAAGAACGGAAAGCTCGGTTTTACAGCCGAAGGTTATGATTATGAGTTTGATTATACTCTTGTGCCTGACAGAAAAATTACAATAGTTTTTGATACAAAGCCCCTTCGTACAGTGCTGAAAGCAGGATTTTTTACACGGAAAAAGGCAAAGGGCAGCTTTTCTCATAACGGAACAGTGCGTACGGACAGTATTAAAAATTCTTCTTTCAGTATTCCTTATCAGCGAATCGGTTCAAAAACCAATTCCGTAAAAGGCAAGATATATGATATTCACGTAGAGTAGCATAAAAAAAGCCGGTCAAAAGCAATTCGCTTTTTGACCGGCTTTTTTTTATAAAACTGCCTTAAGCATTTCCTCAAGCTTTTCTTTTGGTACATAGCCTATGGAGCTGTCGGCAACCTTTCCGTCCTTAATAACAACAACTGTCGGTATACTTGCAATGCCGAAGGCAGCAGCAAGCTCCTGTTCGTCATCTACATTAACTTTTCCTACCTTGGCTTTTCCGTCATATTCTTCTGCAATTTCTTCAACAATCGGTGAAAGCATACGGCAGGGTCCGCACCAGGTTGCCCAGAAGTCAAGCAACACGGGCACTGTTGATTTTATTACCTCATTTTCAAAATTATTTTTAGTGATTTTTAATTCAGCCATTTTTATATCTCCTTAATTTTTAGATTTGTAGTATAGCATACAGTGGCAATAGCCTTCAAAATCAGGGTCTTCAATCTGTGATTTGAATTCCTTGCACATACATTTGTTATCCTCTGTTCTTTCTGTTCTGCAGGGACAGTAGCCGCCTGTGCGCTTCAATCCCTCTTTAACTGCAGCCACAACTTCCTTGTTTGTGTTTAAAGTTATTTTCACTGTTTTTTACCCCCTTGTGTTTTGTTTACAGCTTCATTATACACATAAAAATTCATTTTTACAGTGACTTAGTCACATAAATAAAATTTAATTTTTTGCTGTATTATAGTATTGCTGTTTGCAATATATGTCATTGCTTGAAATTAATTTCCGATTTTTGTATTCTTTATTCTGTATTTTGAATTTAATATATATTTGATTTGATATATAATTAATAAAGAATGATTTTAAGGAGAGAGTATTATGAAAAAAAGAATTGCAATTGTTTTGGCAACTATTTTACTGCTGACTTCAACAGTCCTCGCGTCCTGTTCTTCCACAAACAAAGAGGCAAGGGATGACAAAACCTATATTCAGGAAATGGAGGATATGAATATTTTTGACAGCACTGCTGATAAAGCAATGCCGCAGACAGTTATACATAAGCTTATAACAGACCATTTTGCCTCACCGCTTGCTGAGGGCAAAAAGGTTAAAAAAGCAATTTTTATCGGCTATGACGGCTTCAGGGATGACGGACTTGAAAATGTTAAGGATAACGAAGAAAGCGCAATAATGTATATTAAAAACCAGGGCGGACTTTATCATACATTTTCAGGCGGAATTGCAGGCGTTAATGAGCAGGCAACCTCAACGGCGCCAAGCTGGATGGCTATGCTTACAGGCGGCTGGGGAGCCTATAACGGAATCAGTGATAACAGCCAGATGAAAAATGAAGATGCTGACACATTTTTAACATCTCTTGCAAAGGCGGGCTACAGCGGCTCTTTTACTACCTCCTGGCGCGAGCATACCGAGCTTAGCTACCGTCCTGATATTGTTCAGTCCATAACAGAGGGACTTCCTGTTGAATATACACACCAGATTGATGATACAGCAACGTATTATCAGATTTTAAAATATGTTTCAAAGCCGGCAGGTGTTGAGAAATCAGAAGCAGAGGACCCCGATGTTATTTTCTTTACTCTTGAATATGCTGACCATGCCGGTCACGATACAGGCTTTGGCAATCAGAATGAGAATTATATTGAAGGCTGCAAAAATGACGATGCTTATGGCTATGATATTGTAAAAGCAATTGAGTCACGCTCAACCTATGCTGAGGAGGACTGGCTGATTATTATATCCACAGACCACGGCGGAACAAATACCAGCCACGGCGGACAGAGCGTATTTGAAAGATCAACCTGGCTTGCAATTAATAAAGAGATAGATATTACTGACGAATATCTGAACTATCAGTGCAAATAATTTATTGTTTTGGGAGGAAAATTTATGAAACCTTACTTTTTATCAATGACTTACCGCATTCATGCTATGCAGAAATCAAGCAGTCTGCTTTGCAATGACGATTATGAAATCAAGGCAGAGGAAACAGATGACCGTTTAAAGCTCAGGCTGTTCCCTAAGGCAGAAATGGAAATCAGCTCATTTTCACTGACCTTTGATTATGATTACATAAAATACAACAGAATTTTTGTTAACGGCTATCAGTCCTGGACTGACAGCAGAGAGTATCATCCTGACGAAATGATGACGGTTGTAAACAAGCTTGTGAGAAAAAAGATATTGAATTCACCTGCAAGCAGAGGCAGCGATATGCATTTTGTGCCTGCTGAAACCGAGAAAGGAACCTTCCACGGCTATTCCTATTCCTATATCAGAAACGGAATCAATATTGATTTAATCGGCTCAGTCAGTGAAAGAAGCGGATATACAGTCATTTTCTTTGACACCAACAAAAATACAGTAACTGTTAAAAAGGATTTGGAGGGTGTTAAATTCAGTGAGCCTGCCGAGCTTCTTGATTTGGCTTGGATTAAGGACGAATACAACGCTGCATTTGACAGATATTTTGAATATATGCAGATTCCGCCGATTGAGAAAAAGCTCCACAGCGGCTATACCACTTGGTATAATTACTACGGAAATGTTACAGAAAAAATCGTAAAGCGTGATTTGCAGTCGCTTGTTAATCTCCCTGAAAGGGTTGATATTTTCCAGATTGACGACGGCTATCAGAGTGCAATCGGCGACTGGCTTATTGTCAATAAAAAATTCCCTTCAGGTATGAAGGCGTGTGCAGATGCCGTTCACGAAAAGGGAATGAAGGCAGGCTTGTGGCTTGCTCCCTTTGCAGTTACACCGAATTCAAAGGTCTTCAAAGAGCATAATGATTGGCTTGTTAAGGATGATTGCGGTCAGCCTCTTTGTGTAGGTCATAACTGGGGCGGCTTTTATGCACTTGATATATATGATAAGGGTGCTCGTGAATATATTAAGCATTTCTTTGACGTAGTGCTGAATGAATGGGGATATGATATGGTTAAGCTAGATTTCCTCTATGCCTGCTGTACAAAGCCCATTCATAATAAAACCCGCGGTCAGATTATGTGTGATGCAATGGATTTTATCCGTGAATGTGTGGGTGACAAGCTTATTCTCGGCTGCGGTGTGCCTATGGCGCCTGCCTTCGGCAAGGTGGATTTCTGCAGAATCGGTGCGGATATGGGTCTTGACTGGAGAAGAAATCCTTATACCACAAGAGAGGATGTTTCAACTCCGAATGCAATTTATAACACAGTGTTCAGACGTCATCTCGACGGCAGAGCATTTCTCAATGATCCCGATGTGTTCCTGCTCAGGGATAACAATATGTTTATGAGCTATAAAAAAAGAAAGCTGATAGCAAAAATCAATCATATTTTCGGCAATCTTCTTTTTACCTCAGATAATGTTGACAGGTATAATGACAGTAAAATAAATGCATTTCTTGCTGCTGTTGATAAGAATAAAGAAACATTTATCTCCGCAGAAATGACCAAGAAACGTGATTTAACTATCGTTTATGAGGATAAAGGACAAAGGCATACCCTGTGCTTTAATGTTGAAAACGGAAGAATAAAAAGAAATGATTGAATGAGGGGAAATCATAATGAATGTAGTAAAGCTTGTCAGCGGTGTTTTTAAGGATGTAACCTCCCACTGGAAACACCCTGCTGAAGGGAATTTCGTATCGTATAAAGAACTTATTAATTTAAGTATAGGTGGTATGGGCAATCAGCTTACAATGCAGCTTGTATGGCAGATGGGTCTCAGTGCAGGCAATACTCTGCTTGGATCAACTATCGGTATAAGACCGCTGCATCTGCAGTATATGCTGACTGTTCAGACCATTCTGAATGTGCTGTTCTTTTTTGTGAGGGCACATATTGTTGATAATACACGTACAAAGTGGGGACGCTTCAGACCGTATATTGCTTTTGCAGGCATACCGCTTGCGGTTATGGCAGTTGTTTTTGTGTTTCTGCCGTTTCAGACAATGTCTTATAATGAAAAGCTGATTAGTGTATTTCTTTTTGCTATTACAATAAGTATGGTTCAACCGCTTTTCACAGACACGTATTCAGAGCTGCAAACGGTTATAACACCAAATAGTGAGGAACGAGCAAAGGTACTCTCTATTAATTCTATTATTTATAGTTTTGCTCCGACAGTTACAGGGCTCTTTATTCCGATTTTATCTAATTTAACAGGCGGATATACAAATATTAATACATACCGTTATGTGTTGGCACCGATTTCACTTTTTGGTTTAGGACTGAACTTTTTTACGGCTATTGGCTGTAAGGAAAGAGTAGTAACCTCTTCAACCTATGTTCAAAAGGTCAGTATAATTGAAGGCTCTATTATGATATTGAAAAATAAACATTGGTGGATAAGGCAGATAGCAGGTCTTATCGGTTTTCTTGAAGGTGCAACAGGTGTATTTTTCAGTTGGATTTATATTTACGGTGTGCAGGATATGACTGCCTATGGTATACTGAATACGATAATGGGTACTGCCAGCGGTATTGCAATGGCAATCACGCCGTTTTTGTTGAAAAAGTTGGGCAATAAAAAACTGCTTATTTATCATAATCTGCTTAATATTGTATTTCTTATTATACTGATGTTCACCTTTAAAGTTCCTATGCTTATGTTTATCATTATGTATATGAACAATCTTGTCAATGCACTCAGTCTTGTTTATAATCAGGTAATGCATTCTGAGGTTAAGGACTATCAGCAGTATATCTGCGGTTACAGAATGGATTTTGTGTTCGGTCTTGCAGGCATGGTAACTATGCCGATTACACTTCTGTCGGGTTATGTAATTCCATATGTTTATGAATATTTCGGATTAACTACTAATTATGATATCCTATATGACCCTAATGTAAGAAATTCATTATTCTTTATGCTTTGTGTTCTTGCTATTGTGGGTGCTGTGCTTAATCTGATTCCGTTCTGTTTTTACAGTATGTCAAAGGAAAAGCATCAGAACATTATACGTGTTCTCAGATACAGAGCTCTTTTTGACGATTTTGAAACAGGCGATTTCAATGCAGACATTATCAAAGACGGCGTTGAGGCAGTCAGAACAGGTCTTGAGCTGAATGAAAGTGCTGTTCCCGATTTAAAGGCATTAAAGGCTGAAATCAAGGCTGCACCTAAGAGTGAAGCAAAGGACGAGGCTCGCAGAGCTTATAAAGCAGCAAAGGCTTTTGCCGGTGATAAAGCTGAGGTCGGCATTTTTATGGAGGAGCTCAATAAATTTGATACGCCTTTATGGCAGCACAAGGTTGAAAAGGCACGTGAATTAATTGAAAATGATGTTAATGTACTTGTGTCTGTCCGTGACAGTATTGTTGCAGATGCTAAAAACCTGCCAAGAAGCACAAAAGAACAGCGAGAAATCAGAAAATATGATATTCAGCAGGCAAAGGCTATTGTTAAATCATCAAAGCTGATAAAAAAGAATTATCCGGGCGGACTTGTAAAGCCTGATGAAAATAAGGTCAAAGAAGCTTATGCAATGCCTGACAGCAGCAATGCTGAAAATAAACGCAGAAATAAAGCAATCAAAGAGGCTGAAAAGGAGCTTGACCTTTATTATAAGACAATAGCACCTTATGTCGCTGCGAAGAAGCTTGTGCACAGCTTTGAAAACAGGGAAGAGGTTTTCAAATGGGCAGAAGCTAATTATGACAAGGCATGTGAAATCATCAAAGCCCGTGAAGAGGAAGAAACCCAAAAGGCTAAGGAAAAAAAGCATTTGGCAGGAAGGAGAAATAAGTGATGACGAAAAAGCATTTTATTAAATTAGTCGGTCTTGTACTTGCACTTTTGCTGATAGTTTCGGCAGGCGGCTGTTCACTTAACTCCTATTCTGTTGAGGAGCTGAAGGCTATTTATCCCAAGGTATTTGAAAATTCACTGAGTGAGGAGCTTTATTACTGGAAGGAAACTGTTAATGCTTCTGACCATACCTCCTGGAAAACCTGCAATGTTTTTGCCGAGATTGATAAAAAGTATGAGGTCATCCGTGATGAAAACGGTGAGCTTGCAAATATGAAGATTGACGTGCTTGAGGAATATAATAAAAAGAATGTTTATAAAGCACTTTGCGGCAAATCATCGGGTAATGACGGTGATAAGAATTACCTTTTTGAAAATGATTTTGATGATGCGGGCAATGCTGTAAATTACAGAAAATCAGAAATGACTCCTCAGGACTATGTGAACAGTGACAGCTTTAAAAATAAGTATTCACTTGCTGCAATGCTTAAGGAGTTTGAATATCTTACAGTTGACGATATGATTTTTGATATTGACAATGATCTGATGGAGCATAAGGGTAAAACCATAAAATTTTCATTTGCCGTAACAGACGAATATCTTGAAAGATATAAGGCTGAATTTGGCGAAGACTCTGTGTTCAGCGGCTCAAAGTATGCCACTATGGAGTTCGCCTATGACCGCTTTGCATCCATTGTCATCTATGCGGAGGAAAAGCTCGGCGGCGGTATTTCGGCTGACAAGGAAATCTATAAATTGGAAACCGTTTACTACGGTCCGATTGTCAATATGCCGTCCTATGATGCCCAACCGTGGGTTAATGCGTAAATACACCGAAAACAATTGACAAGAATTGTTTTGTATTATATGCTTATAAAAAATTAGTTGTTTTGAGGTGCATATATGTTAGAAATTAAAAATAATCAGTTTTATATGGATGGCAAGCCCTTCAGTATTTATTCGGGAGCAATGCATTATTTCCGCATTTTGCCTGAATACTGGGAGGATAGGCTCACAAAGCTGAAGCTTGCAGGCTTTAATACCGTTGAAACCTATGTGTGCTGGAATCTGCACGAACCGAAGCCCGGAGAATTCTGCTTTGACGGAATGCTTGATATTGTCAGGTTTGTTGAAACCGCTGAAAAGGTCGGACTTTACTGTATTGTGCGTCCCGGTCCATACATATGTGCTGAGTGGGATTTCGGCGGTCTGCCTGCATGGCTGTTAAAGGATAAGAATATGCAGATTCGCTGCTGTTATCCTGACTATATGGCTTGTGTTGAGAGATTTTACAGGGAACTGCTTCCCAAGCTCGTTCCGCATCTTGCAACAAACGGCGGCAACATCATTGCAATGCAGGTTGAAAATGAATATGGCTCTTACGGCAATGATAAGGAATACCTGACCTTTATTGAAAAGCTTATGCAGGACTGCGGTATTGATGTTTTATACTTTACCTCAGACGGTAATTGGAAGAATATGCTTTCAGGCGGTTCATTACCTCATATTTATAAGGTGCTCAATTTCGGCTCAAAGGCAAAAACTGCCTTTGGCTGTTTAAAGGATTTTGAAAATGACGGACCGAATATGTGCGGTGAATTCTGGTGCGGCTGGTTTGACCACTGGCGTGACATTCACCATACAAGGGACGCAGCATCTGTGGGCAAGGAAATTAAAGATTTTCTTGATATCGGTGCAAGCTTTAATTTCTATATGTTCCACGGCGGAACAAATTTCGGCTTTACTGCAGGTGCAAACCAGAATCCCGGCAAGGGCTATGAGCCGACTGTAACAAGCTACGATTACTGTGCACTCCTGAATGAGTGGGGTGATTATACGCCTGCTTATCACGAGGTAAGAAAAATCCTCTGTGAGCATCAGGGACTTGAGATGAAGGAACTTCCCGCATCACCTGCACTGCAGTCCATCGGTGATGTTAAGCTTACTGAATTTGCACCGCTTTTTGAAAATCTTGATAATATTGCCCAAAAGCACAGAGCTGCTGTGCCTGAAGGTATGGAATATTTTGGTCAGAATTTCGGACTGATTTATTATGAAACCGTACTCAGCGGCAAATATGATATTTCACCAATCAGTATAAGAAATGTTCACGATTTCGGCTATGTTTATTTTGATTCCAAGCTGAAAAAGAGGATTGACAGAACAGAATATACTGTAAAGAAAAAGGGCATTAAGGCTCTGCTTGGTTTTGCTAAGGAAGAAAAGTTCCTTATGCCTGCACTCAAGGGTGACAGAAAAATCGGTGTGCTTGTTGATGCAATGGGCAGGGTCAACTATGGCGAATGTATGCTTGACAGAAAGGGAATAACCGATATTTATATCGGCAATCAGAGGCAGATGGGTTATGATGTTTACACAATGCCTCTTGATAATCTTGACAAGCTTGCGTACGGTACAAAATCCGACAGTCTGCCGTTATTTATGAAGGGCAGCTTTAAAGCTGCTTCAAAGTCTGACTGCTTTGTTCATCTTGACGGCTTCAAAAAGGGCTATGTCTGGGTGAACGGCTTTAACCTTGGCAGGTACTGGAATGTGGGACCGCAGAGGTCACTCTATCTTCCCGGTGCTCTTCTCAAGGATAACAATGAAATTATAGTTCTTGAAATGGAAGGCTATAATCAGCCGAAGATTTCCATAACGGATAAGCATAATTTGGGTTAATGTTTATGGATAAGATTGTTGCTGGATTTTTAGAAAGAAATCTATGTGATTTTAAAAATAATATAGACGTGGATATTGTGGGCGGTGCTCAGGACTGCTACACAATATCTGCCAATAAAGGCAGAGTGTTTGTTAGGGCTAACAACTATATCTCTGCCTTTACAGGCATTTACGACTATTTGAAAAAATACTGCGGTGTTCAGCTTTCCTGGTGCGGCAACAGAAAAATCCGCATTAAAGAGCTTGCTATGTTTGACGGAACACTAAGCCGCACCATTGAGCAGAAATTCAGAGTTTATATGAATTACTGCACGCTTGATTATTCAATGTGCTGGTGGGATTTTGAACGCTGGGAGCAGGAAATAGATTTTATGGCAATGAACGGCATTAATATGCCCCTTGCCGTAATCGGTACTGAGGCGGTTTGGTTTGAGCTGCTGCTTGACTATGGCTTTACCGAACGTGAGGCACTTGACTGGGTTTCGGGTCCTGCCTTCTGGGCGTGGCAGCTTATGACTAATATAGAGGGGTATCTCCCTCCGCCTGACAAGGCATATGTTTATCATCGTCTGGAGCTTGGCAGGAAAATACTTGAAAGGTGTGCTGAATTCGGTATGCAGCCGATTCAGCAGGGATTTTCAGGTCACGTTCCTATGCGTTTCAAAACAAAGCTACCAAATGTCAGAATATTAGAGCAAAGGGGTTGGTGCCGTTTTCCTGAAACTGCACAGCTTGACCCCACCGCTCCCTTTTTTCTTGAATTTGGCAGTGCCTATCTTAACAAGCTTGAAAAGCTTATTGGCAATTATCATTATTTTGCCTGTGACCCGTTTCACGAGGGCACACCGCCTAAGCTGTGGTTCTGGTATTTAAGGTCGGTAGGAAAAACGATTAATAAAATGTATGAAACTTTTGACAGGGAGTCTGTATGGGTTATGCAGACCTGGTCAATGCGAAAGCACATTGTAAAGGCTGTACCAAGGAATCGTTTGCTTCTGCTTGATATTGATTCTGAAAAAACGGTAAAATTCAGAAATCTCTGGGGCTATCCTGTTGTTGCGGGAATGCTCCATAATTTCGGCGGTAAGAATGCTATGCAGGGCAAGCTGAAACTTCACTGCCAAAACAGGTATCTCAAGCTGAAATCAGGCGGTGCCAATGTTGTCGGTACAGGAATGTTCATGGAGGGTATTGAGCAGAATCCAGTTATCTATGACCTGCAGCAAAAGCTCTTTTCCAAAAGTGGAAAATAAGTAGATTATAAATAATGGGGGAAATTTTATGATTGAAAAAATCAGAGGTATTGTGACGGATATTACGTCACACTGGAAAAAGCCTGCAGAGGGTAAATATATACCCTATAAGGAATTTGCCGCATACAGTGTCGGCGGAATAGGTGTTAACACGATAAATTCGCTTTTCGGTTATGTTGCACTGAATGCCAACTGTCTGCTTATAGGCTCTGCCTATGGTATCCAGCCCACACATCTTGCATATCTTAATGTACTTATGGGTATTATCAATATGATAAAAGCACCTTTTATCAGTATGATGATTGACAATACAAATTCAAAGTACGGCAAATTCAGACCTTATCTTTTATATACAGGCGTGCCTACTGCAATACTTCTTTGTCTTATGGCATTTTTGCCCAATGATATTCAATATTGGACAAAGGTTGCCGTTATCAGTATTACATATGCCTTTCTGATGATATTTCAGTCACTTTATGCACAGGCATTTACAAGCCTTGCACAGGTTCTAACGCCTAACGGTGAGGAACGAACAAGTCTGCTCTCTGTAAGTATGTTCATTTACAGCTTAGGTCCGTCCATTGTTAATATGCTTCTTCCGATACTTTCAGGCTTGACAGGCGGTATGACCGATTTTAAAACCTATCGGATATTCTTCCCTGTATTCTCAATCGTCGGTATCGCTTTAAGTATCATCACCTTCAGCGGAACAAAAGAAAAGATTGTAGTTGCCAAGGACTATGTGGCAAAGGTTAAATTCAGCGAGGGTATTAAGCAGGTTGCAAAAAATAAGTATTTCTGGCTGATTAATGTTCATTCTATTCTGAGCGGACTTAAATACGGCATTGGCTCTATTCTCGGCTGGTACTGTATTTATCAGATAAAAAGTGATGAAATGCTCGGCATTATGAATACGGTTATCGGTACAGCGTCCGTACCGCTTATGCTTCTTGCACCTCTGCTTGCCAAAAAATTAGGCAAGAGAAATGTTTTAATCTGGACCAATCTTATACGTGCAGCATTCTGTGTTGTTATGCTGTTCACAATGAATAACACCATTGTATTCTTTATTTGTCTGTATCTTGCAACACTTACACTCGGCGGTGACAGTGTTATTACAACCTCAATGACTGCAGAAATTTTTGACTATCAGCAGTGGAAAACAGGTGTCAGGTTAGAGGGCTTTATTACACAGCTGGGCGGAATGCTCACAACCCTTGCAGGTATGTTCACAGGTCTGATTATTCCGTATTTCTATGAGCATTACGGACTTGAGAAGGATTATACCGTTTTGTATGATGCTGCGGTGAGAACTCCGATTTTCAATGTTTTAATTATTACAACAATTATAAGCTGTGTTATTTGTGTAATCCCCATGTTTTTCTATGACCTTAAGGAAAAGGATCATCAAAAAATTATTGAGGATTTGAAGGTGCGTGCAGATGAAAATTGATTTGAAACAAAAAATATATGCCTTTCACGATTTGGCATTAAGACCAAGTCCATTTGCATCCTGGGCAAAGCCGAAAGCAAATATGCTCAGTGTTAAAAGAAGCCGTTATCTTGGTGATAACAGCGAGGTTTTATGGAATATAAAAAATGACGGCTGCGGTGTCAGCGATCATATTGAAATGGCAGGCTTTTACGCCTCATCCATAATCAGCTATGGTAATGACAAAGCAGGCAGACTGCGCTTGATGAGGCATCTTACAGTTCCGACCCTGCGCTTTCAGCCTAATCTGACAGGCTCTTCCTTCAGTCATAATTTCAATGGTGACGTTTTCAATGTTGCGGTGAATGGACGGAAAATCAATGAATACCCTGCGTTTATAAGTATTAAAGGCAATCTGAGGATTGAATCAAATGCAGATTGTGAAACAAAAACAATACGTGAGCTTTTGCCTGCTGTGAATTATGGGGCACTGATTGAGGCTGTTACAGTTGTGAATGTGTCAAGGTTTTCGCAGGAATATAGTGTTCAAGCAGAAAAATACAGTAAGGTATTAAATGAATTTTGGTGTATCGGCGGCAAAATAACAGCCCAATGCTCTGTTTTGTTTGATGATACCTTTAAATCAGCGGAGAAACGCAGCCGTAAATTTATACTCAGACCTAATGAAAGCTTAAAGTTCTATTGTGTTTATTATGCATATCAGAATAAGCTGCTGCCTGCATTTTCTGTCAGTGAGGAAATCAATGCACGCAGAAGTTTTGTTGATGAAATGTTTACATCATTAAAGCTTAAAACACCATATCCTGAGTTGGATGCACAGCTATCTCACTGTATTTTAAGAGGCAGTGAAAGCATATTCAAAACCAAAAGCGGTCTTATGCACAGCCCCGGCGGCGGTAATTATTATGCCGCTTTGTGGACAAATGACCAGTGTGAATATGCAAACCCGTTCTTTCCGTTTTCAGGCTATCAGGCAGGCATAGAGCAGAGCATAAACTGCTATTCGCTTTATGAAAAGTATATGGATAAATCCGATAAGCCGATGAAGGATAAGCGTGCACTTGTTACAAGCATTATTGCTGAGGGCGACGGCTTCTGGAACGGAGCAAAGGACAGGGGCGACGGTGAAATGTATGCCTATGGTATTTCAAGATTCCTGCTGGAAATGAGTGATGTTAAGCTGATTGACAGATTTTGGGATAACCTTGTGTGGTGTCTTGATTTTGCACTTTCACGCAAGAATGCAAACGGTGTAATTGCCAGTGATTCCGATGAACTTGAAAACAGGTTTGAATCGGGCAATGCGAATCTGTTTACCTCCTGCATAACCTATGATGCACTGGGTAATGCTGCTGTATTAGCAGAAATTGTCGGTGATAATGTGCACAAGCAGCTATGGGAAAGCGAAAGAGAAAAGCTGAAAGCTGCCATTGAAAGCTATTTCGGTTCAAATGTTGAGGGCTTTGACACTTACAGATATTACGATGGTAATAAGGATTTGCGCTCGTGGATATGTATGCCCCTTACAGTGGGTATATTTGACAGGGCAGATCAGACGATTAAAGCGCTGTTTTCACCAAGGCTTTACAATAATGGTATGATGAAATCAACCTCTGCCAATAACACCACGTGGGACAGATCTCTGCTTTTTGCCCTCAGAGGAACATTTCTTGCCGGCTATGCTGAAAAAGGAATCGAAGAAACTATTTACTACTGTAAAAACAGGCTCTTAGGCTCTCACTGCCCGTACCCGTTTGAGGCTTATCCCGAAGGCAACAGAGCACACCTTGCGGCAGAAAGTCTGCTGTTTGCAAGAATTATTACCGAAGGGCTTTTCGGTCTGAAGGCAGTGGGGCTGAATAAGCTGAGAATTAATCCGCAGTTAAGCAAGGCGTGCAGTGATATTTCCCTGCAGAATATAAGGCTGTTTTCAAAATGCTTTGATATAACAGCAAACCAAAAGGGAATTTCTGTTATTTATGATGGAAATACGTATCAGACCGATAAATCTGATACTGTATTTGATTTTAATTCTTGCAGTTTTATTTAAGGAGGCAGAGCAATGCTTAAAACGTCTTTAGTTGTTCATACAAATGCAAAGGCTGACGACAGTCAGATTTATGTTGACGGTGATTTGAGAATTACATATATCACCTCAAGGCTTTTGAGGGTAGAGATTGGTGAATTTACCGACCTTGCCAGCTATGCTGTATGGAATCGTAGATTCCCTGCAGGTGATATGAAAATCACGAAAAGCGGTGCAATGTGCAAAGCTGAAACCGAGGATATCATTCTTACGCTGAAAAACAAAAAGCCTTACAGTGTATATTTTAAAAAGAATGCACAGACAGAGCTTTTTTCAAAGCAAAAGAATTTAAAGGGTACTTACAGAACGCTTGATAATACCTTTGGCAAAATTCCTCTGGAGGATGGCTTTATTACAGAAAAGGGCTTGTATCTTTTTGAGGACAAAACCGTTCTGCTTGATAAAAACGGATTGTTTGCACCGCGAACAGGCGCATCAAAGGATTACTATGTTTTTGCCTATGGCAGGAATTATCGTGATACAATTAAGGCGTTTTATTCCATCAGCTCACCGACTCCTTTAATACCGCGTTTTGCTCTCGGTGTGTGGTGGAGCAGATACCACGCCTATACACAGCAGGAATATCTTTCATTAATGGACAGATTTGAAAAAGAGGGTATACCGCTTACTGTGGCAACTGTTGATATGGATTGGCACTGGGTGGATATTAAAAAGCAGTTCGGCAAAAAGCTCAGCGGCTGGACAGGGTATTCCTGGGATACAAATCTTTTCCCCGACTATAAAGAATTTCTGAAACAGCTAAAAGAAAAAAATCTGCATATAACGCTCAATCTTCATCCTGCTGACGGTGTGAGAAGCTTTGAGGATATGTATGAGGATATGGCAAGGGCAAACGGCATTGACCCTTCTACGGAAAAGCCTGTTAAATTCAGATGCGGCAGTGATACGTTCTGGAATTCATATTTTGATATTCTGCACAAGCCTTATGAAAAGGACGGTGTTGATTTCTGGTGGATTGACTGGCAGCAGGGCAAAAGCTCAGATGTCAAAGGACTTGACCCGCTGACTGCCCTTAATCATTATCACTATCTTGATAATGCCGAGAACGGTGATATTCCGCTGATTCTTTCACGCTACGGCGGTGTAGGCTCACACAGATATCCGCTGGGCTTTTCGGGTGATACGGCAATCAACTGGAAGGTGCTTGCTTTTCAGCCGTATTTCACAGCCAATGCAGCCAATGCCGCATATGGCTGGTGGAGCCACGATATAGGCGGTCATCATCAGGGCTATCGTGATGATGAATTATATTTAAGATGGATTCAGTTCGGTGTATTTTCTCCGATATTAAGGCTTCATTCAACTGCCATTGAGCTGCTTGGAAAGGAACCATGGAAATACAGGCAGGATGTTTATAAGAGTGCAAAAGAGTGGCTTAATTTCAGACATAAGCTGATACCGTATATCTTTTCTATGAACCACAGGTGTCACCGTGACGGTATTGCACTGTGTGAGCCTATGTATTATTCCTACCCGAATGATAAAAACGCCTATAATGTTGCGAATCAATATATGTTCGGCAGTGAGCTTATGGTTTGCCCGATTACATCACCTCAGAACAAAGAGGTCGGTATGGGCAGTGTGAAGGTCTGGATTCCTGACGGTGAATATACGGATATATTCACCCTGCAGAAATATTCAGGCTTACAGATGCTTACACTGAACAGAGAGCTTTATACAATCCCTGTTCTTGCAAAGGCAGGTGCTGTTATTCCATTATCTGCTGACAGCGGCAATGACAGCAGTAATCCCCAAAAGCTTGAGGTATGGGTATTTAAGGGTAATCATGAGTTTGTTATGTATGAGGATAACGGAAAAACTGATTTTGCCGAGCATACCGCCAAAACCATTTTTAAAAATACCTTTGATGAAAAAACGAACACTGCCAGGCTGACGATAGAGGTGGAGGGTGATTTGTCTGTTGTTCCCGAAAACAGGCAGTATCAAATCTGCTTCAAGGATATGGATTGTGACGATTTCCTTATTGATTTTTCAAAGGATGCCATTGAGCTTGAGGTAAAGGACGTTCAAGCTCCGACGGCTGAAAGTCCGAGAGATAAGGTGATTAATATTATGTCACGCTGGCAGGACGGCACCAGGAAAAAGAATGCTGCATATAAAGCTTTCGGCGGCTTAACTGACAGGAATTCTCTGTTCAGAGCACTTTATAAAGCAAGACTTCCGAAGCCTGTTTTTAACTGCATTTATGAAGCCCTGTCAGAAAATTAAATAAATATATGCACAATATAAAATCCCTGCAATTCAAACAAATTGCAGGGATTTTGTACTATTGTTTCAAGGCTGTTTAACAAATCATACCTGATTTTATCCATCTTAAAACATTTTCATATTCATCTTTATAATTGTCAAGCTGGTCCTGATTTGTGTCAACAAATGCAAGCATTTCCTCATAATCCTCAAAATCAAAGGTGAAGTCCTGCTCAAATTCATAGGTTGCAGTGAAGAAATAATCAAACAAATCATCGGCAGGGAATAATTCAAGCATCTTATCCGCAACAATTTCGGTGTTGTAGTCAAGTGCATTTTTTACGGTCAGCTCAAAGTCATCATCCACATCGATTTCATTCTTGCTTTCACAATAAGCAAGGATATCATCATCAGAGTAGCCGAGGGTCTGCAGGTATTCAATAACATCTTCAAGACCTGTTTCGTTCACCTCGTCATACAGTCTGTAAATGAATTCTCCAACAAGATTCTGAATGGCAACAGCCTTGATGACTGCATCAATCTCATATCCGTCCTCGTCGGTTATTACAAAGCCGTCCTCCTTGAAATTATCCCATATTAATTGATAAAAGCATTTGTGCTGTTCTTTCTCTTCAAATATTGCTTCGTTAATATAGCTTTCAATGTCCATTTATAAATCCTCCTCATAAAGCCTAACTGTATTTTAACGCATATGTACAATATTTTCAATATTGCATTATAACTTTCTATAAGTTATAATGATTATGAATAGAGAATTTACGGAGTTGTTGTTTATGCAGATTAAAATTACAAGCGAAAAAAGCTATGCTGTTCTCGGTATTGACGGAGCACAGCTGAATTCACTTGTTAAAAATGATACAGAGTATCTGTGGCAGGGTGACGCAGCATACTGGGCAGGACAGGCACCTGTCTGCTTTCCTATTGTCGGCGTATTGCCTGACGGCAAGGCGAATGCCTTTGGCAAGCCCTGTGAAATGAAGCGCCACGGCGTTGCAAGAATAAATCCTTTTGAGGTTTATGAGGCTTATGAAAACAGTGTAACCTTCATTCAGCAGAGCAGTGAAAAAACCAAGGCACAGTTTCCTTTTGATTATGAGCTTAAAATAAAATACACAATCAATGGAGATACTGTTACTAATGAATATATTATTACCAACACTGGTGATGATAAGCTGCCGTTTGTTATCGGCGGTCACCCTGCCTTCAATTGTCCGTTATCTGAGGACGAGGCGTTTGAGGATTATAAGGTCGTTTTTGACAAGCCTGTTACAAAGCCATGCTTAAGACCTGATCATCACAGCGGACTTGTGAATGTTGACGAAAAGTTTGATGTGATGAAAGGCAGTGATACGCTTGAACTGAAGCACGATTTGTTTGAGGACAGGGATGCGTTGATTTTTTACGGCTGTGAGGCAAAGACAGCCACAATGATTGGCAAAAACGGCAAAGGTGTCAGGATTGAATTTAACGATATGAACAATCTTTTAATCTGGTCTGCCGTGGGCAATGCACCATTTGTTGCACTTGAGCCATGGACAGGCATTTCAAGCTGTAATGACGAGGATGGTACTTTTGAAAATAAAAGGGGAATGACGGTTTTAAATCCGAATGAAACGGTTTCTTTCAGATTTAAAATAACAATGATTTAACATTTTATAGGCATTTTGTTTATATTTAGGTGATAAAATGAATTATGGATTTTTCAGAGTTGCAGCCGCATCATTAAAGCTAAGGGTTGCAGATCCGAATTATAATAAAGAAGAAATTAAAAAGGCGATTGATAAGGCAGTGAGCGAGGATGTAAGACTTCTTGTTACACCCGAGCTGTCCATAACTGGCTATACCTGTGCGGATTTGTTTTTTACAAAGCAATTACAGCATTCTGCAGAGCAGGCTCTTTGCGAAATCATAAAATATACTGCCGATAAAAATATTGCTGTGCTGGTCGGTATGCCTGTGCCGTTTTATAACAGCCTTTACAATTGTGCTGTGGTTATAAGTGACGGCAGAATCTGCGGTGTTGTACCCAAACAGCATATTGCAAATTATAATGAGTTTTATGAAAAAAGATGGTTTGCATCGGGCAGTCAGTTCAAAAGCTGTCAGCCCATAAATCTGTGCGGCTGTAATACTTTAATCGGCTCACAGATTTTTGACCTTGGTGATGGTGCTGTTTTAGGTGTTGAGCTTTGTGAGGATTTGTGGGTGCCCTCTCCGCCAAGCAGTACCCTTGTATGCCACGGTGCGAATATTATTGCAAATCTTTCAGCCAGTGATGAGTATGTATCAAAGGCTGAATACAGACGTGATTTAATATCCAATCAATCTGCAAGGTGCATTTGCGGCTATGCTTATGCAGGTGCAGGCGTTTATGAAAGCACAACCGATTTGGTTTTCAGCGGTGCAACACTTGTGGCTGAAAACGGTGCAGTGCTTGCTGAGGGTGAGCGTTTTGTTCGTGACACTGTTCTGACCATTGCCGATATGGATATTGAAAAACTGAATGCACAAAGGCAAAGCAATATGTCCTTTGAAAATTTAAGCAGTGAAATAGGCTTTTCAAAAATCACAATTGATAACGAAATTAATGATTTAAAATACCGTTTTGTTGACCCGCATCCTTTTGTTCCTGCCGATGATGAAAAGCGTCGGGAAAGATGTAAAGAAATATTTGCTATTCAGGCATCAGGTCTTGCCAAAAGAGTTGAGCACGTTGGCTCAAGCGGTGTTGTTGTGGGTATATCGGGCGGTCTTGATTCAACCCTTGCACTGCTTGTTGCAGTTGAAGCCATGAAAATGCTTGGCAGACCGAACAGCGATATTCTCGGTATCACAATGCCTGGCTTTGGAACGACCGACAGAACGTATCAGAATGCCGTTGATTTGATGAAAGCACTGGGTGTAACCATTAAAGAAATCAGCATTAAGGATGCCTGTATGCAGCATATGAAGGATATTGAGCACGATGAGGCTGTTAAGGATATTACCTACGAAAATACACAGGCTCGTGAGCGTACTCAGATTCTGTTTGATATGGCAAATAAGTATGCAAAGCTGCTTGTGGGAACAGGTGATTTAAGTGAGCTTGCAATGGGCTGGTGCACCTACAACGGCGACCATATGAGTATGTACGGTGTCAATGCGTCAGTACCAAAAACGCTTGTAAGATATCTGGTTGAGTATGTGGCAAATGTCAGTGAAAGCATAACAGCCGATATTCTGTTTGACGTGCTTGACACACCTGTTTCACCTGAGCTTCTGCCGCCTGATGAAAACGGCAAAATTGCTCAGAAAACGGAGGATAATATCGGTCCGTATGAGCTTCACGATTTCTTCCTTTATAACTTTGTTCGCTTCGGCTTTACAAAGGATAAAATAAAAGCTTTGGCTGTCAGGGCTTTTGATGGTGTTTATGACAGCGAAACAATTAACAAGTGGCTGACCGTGTTTTTCAAACGCTTTTTTATCAGCCAGTTCAAACGTTCCTGCATTCCCGATTCACCCAAGGTCGGATCTGTTTCACTGAGTCCGAGAGGGGATTGGAGAATGCCGAGTGATGCATCCTTCAGTGCATTTATTTAAGGGGGTAAAAGTAATGAAAAAAATAATTGCGGTACTAATGGTTTTAACAATCGTTTTAGCCTTTGCAGGCTGTAAGTCAAAGGAGTATCAGGACACTGTTGTTACAATTCCTGTTACCGATGAAAACGGTGAAACCGTTACCGATAAGGACGGTAATGTTGTAACAGAGGTCAGCACTGAGGCTCAGGGTAATTCTGAAAGCAGTACGGCTGACGAAAAGCAGCAGTCAGATTCCAAGGATAATAAAAACGAAACAACAAAATCAAATGCAGACGGTAAAGAGGATACTACTGAAAAGAAGAATAACGGCTCAGGCGGCAGCGGAACAACAAAGCCGACAGGCAATTCAACCACTAAGCCGACTGAAGCACCTACCAAGTCAAAGAAAAGGGACATTCATCTGGTTGTCAATGTTCCTACATACACACCTCTTGACACCGAAATGGTAATTCAGTACAGAGTTGAGGGTGATAAAAAGTTTGAGGAGCTTACCAAGGAAGACGTTAAGTTAGGTACAGCCTTTACGAAAGAATATGACATTAGTAATAAAAAGGGTGCTGTTGAATTTATTATCACAATTGACGGTGTAGGCATTACAAATAATAAGTTCACAGTTGAGGCAAGTGACAGAGATCAGACCCACGAAATTACACTTGTAACAGGTATTGAAGTCGTTGAAGGCGGCTGGGATTAATGATGTTGATACGAAGCAGAATTTCTGCTTCGTATTTTAGATTATCCATCAAGTGAGCTGAACAATGCACTAGATTAGTTAAAAAATATATTGCTTTATATAATTAACGAAAGTTATGTAAAGGTTGGAGAGATTGGAATTATACAAATGAACAAACCAGTATAACACTTTAACCGCAACACCAACAGACAATGGTTCAGGTATTGCAGGTTATAGTTTTTCCATTGCATAATCTCGGCAGAAGTCTTAAACGCATAGATGACGACGTTAATAATTACAGCTATACTTATGATGAGAATGGTATCAGAATATCCAAAAACGCTATTCCGTTGAAATTGTTTTGTCTTCATAGTTAAGGTTTTAAAGTGAAAAGAGAAAAAACATTGTAATATACTATAAAATTTATTGAAAAAATTCGGATACACTTTCAAGTTTTTTCATTGAAAATTATTTGAGGATCATTATATGATTACAGGAATTGTATTATTTGTTATTTTAATTGTTTTAATTCTTTTAATTTTTTTTATTTTTAGTGTTAAATCAAATAATGAACACGAGCAAGAAGAAATTAAATATGCCGGCAGTAAAGGCGAAGAAATCTTCTGTAATCTAATAAGAAGCATTCTTCGCAGTGATGATATTCTTCTAAACAATATCAGTTTGAGTGTAGACGGAAAGGAAACGGAAATTGATAATTTGATTATAAACAAAAACGGCATTTTTATTATTGAAATTAAGAATTATAACGGAAGGCTCTATGGTGATGCGGATGATTATGATTGGATAAAAGAAAAAGTTTCTCCGGGCGGTCATGTTTTTACAAAGAAAGTAAGAAATCCAATCAAGCAAACCAAAAGGCAGATTTATATTTTGTCTAAGTACTTAAAGAATAACAATATCAGAATCTGGATAAAAGGTTATGCTTATTTTATTAATCAGAACAGTCCTGTTGAGGATGAATGTGTAATAAGTGATGTTGAAGAATTAGACCAAATCATTCACGAACGACAGGCTAAAATATACGACGAAAAGCTGATACATAGAGCAACAAACTTATTATCGGCATTATGATTAAAAAGTGTTGGGATTTTTAAATCTCAACGCTTTTTATATGTGATTATAATGATATATACAATTGATATTTGAGCAGTGGATTATGCTCATTTATTGTGTGGATTTCACGCCTGTCATATTTTTAGTGCAGGCTTCGTTATATTCATATTTGGTGACTTTACTTTTATTTACATAAAAAGTTAAATTATTTATTTGTGTTTTTGTTTGATATCATTTATTATAGATTATGTATTCGGGAGGTGAGAATATGGCTTTTAGTGAACTGATTAAAAATTTTTCTAAAATTCGTGAATATATGAGTCAGTTTTATATTTATGGATTTAAAAGCCGTAATGAATATACATCAAAAAGTGCAAGAAGCTATGATAATGAACGCAGGCGAATAGAGAGCTGGCTTGGTGATTATATGTCATTTCGGCAGAATGCAAATGGTAAAAATATATTTATAGCAGTTGACAGCAGAAACATTTCCCATAATCCTTTATATAATGCATTTAAGGCTAAAAGCTTTACAGATAATGATATAATGCTGCATTTTTATATTTTGGATATTCTTTCCGATAGCACTTTCAAGTCAATAAGGGAAATTGCCGATATAATATCATTAGACTATCTGTCATTGTTTGATGATTATCAGATTGACGAGTCAACAATTCGTAAAAAGTTAAAGGAATATGAAAAGTTAGGTATTATAAAAAGTGAAAAAAATGGAAAAGAATTAATCTTTAGCAAAAATGAGGATGAAGTTGATTTAGAATCATGGAAAGATGCAGTTGCTTTTTTTTCTGAGGAAAATCCTATAGGTGTTGTCGGTTCATATGTACTTGATAAGTATGAAAGCATTCCTGATTACTTTAGCTTTAAACACCATTATATTCTGTACGCATTGGAAAGCGAAATACTGTTTATACTTTTTGAGGCAATCAGAGAACACAGAGCGATTGAAATTGAGGTAAATCCCCTTAAAAGAGATAACATAGGCAAATATAAGGTGTTTCCTATTAAGATATATGTAAGTACTCAAGGTGGGCGACAATATCTTATGGCTTATCATTACAGATTTAAAAGAGCTATATTTTATAGATTGGACAGTATTAATAAAATTTCAATAAAACAAACTGAAGAAGAATATGAAAAATATTATGATTTAGCAGAAAAATTCAAAAAAAATTTATGGGGGGTTTCTATAGGCAGAGATTATAATCTTGACCATATTGAAATGACCTTGTTGGTCGGTGATGATGAACGGTATATTTTGAATCGTCAAATAATTGCAAATCTGATTCTTACAAATTATTTTGGCAAAGGTATTGAATTGTTTGATTCGTTTGAAACCGTCCACAATTATATTGACTTGAAAAATAATGTTGTTCGCAAAGGTGCTGTTTCCGCACAAAGGGGCGAAATGCTTTTAATTCCTATCAATATGCGTGACGGTAGCCTGATTTGTGTTGGTAAAGGCAATGCGGACTGGAACTGCTCTGCTCCGCACGGTGCCGGAAGGCTTATGAGCAGAGGAACTGCCAGAGATTTGCTCTCTATTGATGAGTATCAAAAGGAAATGGCGGGTGTTTTCTCAACCTGTGTTAAAGAATCTACCATAGACGAATCGCCTATGGCTTATAAGAATAAAGATGAGATTGTGACACAAATTACACCGACAGCAGATGTTCTTTTGCAAATTAAGCCCATATATAATTTTAAGGCTGATTAATTTAGAACAATCAAAAAAATCACCCGTTTATGTCTGCTTTCAGCTAACAACTGCATTTGATGTGTAGTTATGATTATATTTATGTCAACTTTTTTGCTGTTTTGGGGACTACTGTATAGAAAGTTATAGTAAAGGGTGATTTTTTGAAAAGATTTATAAGTCTGCTCATAGCATTTATTTTGTTTATGACAATGATTTTCCCGAATCTCAATAATCTTCTTGCCGAGAGTCAGAGTGCAAAAAATTATAATGAATCCGGTGTAACTGATGTTGATATGGTTTAATTTTTAAACTATATCAACTTTTTTTATTTTATCATTGAATTTGAAAATATATAGTGGTATAATGTTTAAGGTTAAGTGGACTTTGTCCGCTTTCTCTTAATTAACACATTTTTACTTTAGGAGGATGTTCATATGGCAAGAAAGAAAAAAACTATGGACGGTAACACTGCCGCTGCGCACGTGAGTTACGCGTTCACAGAAGTTGCCGCAATTTATCCAATTACTCCTTCATCAAATATGGCTGAGGAAACCGACGCCATGGCTGCCAGAGGGGTAAAAAACATTTTCGGTCAGACTGTTAAGGTTGCTGAAATGGAATCTGAAGCAGGTGCTGCAGGTGCCGTTCACGGCTCACTTTCAGCAGGTGCTTTAACCACAACTTATACTGCATCACAGGGTCTTCTTCTTATGATCCCGAATATGTATAAGATTGCCGGTGAGTTAATCCCTTCAGTTATTCACGTATCAGCACGCTGCGTATCAACTCACGCACTTAACATTTTCGGTGACCATTCAGACGTTATGGCTTGCCGTCAGACAGGTTATGCAATGCTTTGCTCTGCTAATGTTCAGGAGGTTATGGACCTTGGTGCAGTTGCTCACCTTGCAACATTAAAGAGCCGTGTTCCTTTCCTTCATTTCTTTGACGGTTTCCGTACCTCACACGAAATTCAGAAGATTGACATCTGGGATTACGAAGATCTCAAGTCAATGGTTGATATGGAGGATGTTCAGGAATTCAGAGCAAGAGCTTTAAATCCTGAAAGACCTGTTCTTCGCGGTTCTGCTGAAAACAGTGATATCTTCTTCCAGCACAGAGAGGCTTGCAACAAGTACTACAATGACGCTGTTGCTACAACAGAAATGTATATGAATGTTGTTAACGAGAAGCTCGGCACAGACTATAAGCTCTTCAACTACTATGGTGCTGAGGATGCTGAGAGAGTTATTGTTGCTATGGGTTCAGTTTGTGACACCATTCAGGAAACTGTTGACTTCCTCAACGCACGCGGTGAGAAGGTTGGTATGATTAAGGTTCACCTTTACAGACCATTCTCAGTTAAGCATCTTCTTGATGTTATGCCAAAGAGCGTTAAGTCAATTTCAGTTATCGACAGAACTAAGGAGCCGGGTTCACTCGGTGAGCCTTTATTCCTTGACGTTGTTGCAGCTCTTAAGAATTCAGAGTTTGAGAATGTTCCTGTTTACGGCGGCAGATACGGTCTTGGTTCAAAGGATACTCTCCCTGCTCATATTATTGCAGTTTACAACAATATGAATGCAGCTGAGCCTAAGAAGGAGTTCACTCTTTCTATCCACGATGATGTTACAAATCTTTCACTTGATGTTACCGAAGCACCTGATACAACTCCTGCAGGCACAACATCCTGTAAGTTCTGGGGTCTTGGCTCAGACGGTACAGTTGGTGCAAATAAGGATTCTATCAAAATTATCGGTGATAATACAGATATGTTCGCTCAGGGCTACTTCTTCTACGATTCAAAGAAGTCAGGCGGTATCACAGTATCTCACCTTCGTTTCGGTTCTTCACCAATCACATCAACTTATCTGATTAACAAGGCAAACTTTGTTGCTTGCCACAATCCTTCTTATGTAACAAAATATGATATGGTACAGGATATTGTTCCGGGCGGTACCTTCCTTCTTAACTGCATCTGGTCACCGGAGGAGCTTGATAAGCAGCTTCCTGCTAAGATGAAGAAGTATATTGCTGAAAACGATATTCAGTTCTACACCATCAACGGTATCAAGATTGCTGAGGAGGTTGGTCTTCCGGGCAGAGCATCAACAATTCTCCAGTCAGCATTCTTTACCATTTCAAATATTCTCCCTGTTGAGAAGGCAATTGAGCTTATGAAGGCTGCAGTTGTTAAGAAGTTCTCAAAGAAGGGTGAAGCTATCGTTAACGCGAACTGCAACGGTATCGAGAGAGGCTCTAAGGAGCTTGTTAAGATTGACGTTCCTGCTTCATGGAAGGACGCAGTTGACGAGCCAACCGAGCTTGTTGTTCCTACAGAGCGTCCTGAAATGAAGAAGTTCGTTAAGGACATTCTTGATCCTGTCGGCAGATTACACGGTGATGACCTTCCTGTTTCAACATTTGTTGACTGTGCTGACGGTGTTTATCCTCAGGGCTCAGCAGCATTTGAGAAGAGAGGTATTGCTATCACAGTTCCTGAGTGGGAGCCAACCACATGTGCACAGTGTAACCTTTGCTCAATGGTTTGTCCTCACGCTGTAATCCGTCCTGTATGTCTTACAAACGAAGAGGCTGCTAAGGTTGAGGGTGCACCAATGGTTGACCATAAGAGAGCACCTTACAAGTATGCACTTATCGTTTCAACTCTTGACTGTACAGGCTGCGGCTCTTGTGCTAACGTTTGTCCTACTAAGTCACTTACAATGAAGCCAATCGCTTCACAGATGAAATCTCAGCCTGTATTCGACGCTCTCTGCGACGTTGATGCTAAGCCTGAGGTTGTTAATAACACAACAATCGGTGTTCAGTACAGAAAGCCATACCTTGAGTTCTCAGGTGCTTGTGCAGGCTGTGGTGAAACACCTTATGCAAAGCTTGTAACACAGCTTTACGGTGACAGAATGTATATTGCTAACGCAACAGGCTGTTCATCAATCTGGGGCGGTTCTGCTCCTTCAACTCCTTACACAGTTGACAAGAAGGGTCACGGTCCTGCTTGGTCAAACTCACTGTTTGAGGATAACGCTGAGTTCGGTTACGGTATGATGCTTGCTCAGAAGCAGATTCGTGAAAGACTTGCTATGGATGCTGAGGTTCTTCTGAACACTGCAGTTGCTGCAGAGGCACAGGCTTGGCTTGACACATACGAGGATGCTGCTAAGAATACTGAGGCTGCTGATGCTCTTATTGCAGCATTAAAGGCTAACAGCTTTGAGGGTGAGGCTGCTGACGCTGCCGCTGATTTCCTTAAGGATGCTGACTACGCAGCTAAGAAATATCAGTTCATCTTCGGCGGTGACGGTTGGGCTTACGATATCGGCTTCGGCGGTCTTGACCACGTTATCGCTTCTAACGAGGATGTAAACATTGTTGTATTTGATACAGAGGTTTACTCTAATACAGGCGGTCAGGCTTCAAAGGCTACACCGACAGGTGCTGTTGCTAAGTTTGCTGCTTCAGGTAAGGTTGTTAAGAAGAAAGACCTTGCTCAGATTGCTATGAGCTACGGCTATGTTTACGTTGCTCAGGTTGCTATGGGTGCTAACGCTAACCAGTGCTTAAAGGCATTCCAGGAGGCTGCTGCTTATAATGGTCCTTCCATCATTATCTGTTACGCTCCTTGTATCAACCACGGTATCAAGATGCCATTCAACCAGACAGAGCAGAAGAAGGCTGTTGCTGCAGGTTACTGGAACTTATTCCGTTACAATCCTGCTCTTATTGAACAGGGCAAGAATCCATTCTCACTTGACAGCAAGGCTCCTACTGCTGACTATGTTGAATTCATCGAGGGTGAGGTTAGATATTCTTCACTTAAGAGAGCATTCCCTGGCAAGGCAGAGCAGCTCTTCGCTATCGCAGCAGAGAATTCAATTGAAAAGTACAATAAGCTTGCAAAGCTTGTTGATTACTATGCTCCCGATGCTGAATAATTATTATTCACAAAGGTAATAACAAAATCCCGATGGTTTGTCCATCGGGATTTTTTCTATATTGCTTGTATTACACTTTAAAATATAATATAATATTAAAAGGTTTGCTATGAATTGTAGGTGATTAAATGGCTATATCGGTAATGCTCAAGCCGTCATCAAGTCTTTGTAATCTGAAATGCGAATACTGTTTTTACAGCTCGCTTGCAGGTGAACGAAGCGAGTATTCAAAAGGAATGATGACTGAAAGCACGGCTGAAAACGTGATATTATCAGCCCTTGATTTTGCAAAGGGAAGTGATGTCTATTTCACTTTTCAGGGGGGTGAACCGCTGCTCAGCGGAATAGATTTTTTCAGTGCTTTTGTTGATTTTGTTAAAAAGAATAATGCACAGAACGCTCCCGTGCACTATTGCTTGCAGACGAACGGTACTTTGATTACTGATGAATTTGCTGCGTTTTTTAAAAAGCACAATTTCTTAATCGGTGTATCCCTTGATGGTGATGAAAAGCTTAATTCATATCGTCTTTATCCTGACGGAAAAAGCTCCTTTAATGACGTTATGAAAGGTATTGCGTGTTTAAAAAAGCATAATGTTTCATTCAATGTGCTGTCCGTTTTAACAAAAAGAACCGCCAATCAATTCAGACAGGCTTACAGATTTTTTAAATCCGAGGGTTTGAGATATCTGCAGTTTATTCCCTGCTTAAGACCCTTCAGCGGTGTTTATGATGAAGAAATGTATATGGATTGTGATGATTACAGTGAGTTCCTCACAAGGGGCTTTAATATATATTTCAATGATTATATGCGGGGCGAATATGTTTCAATCCGTTCCTTTGATAATTACATAGCACTTGTAAACGGCAGGAATGCCGAGCAGTGCGGTATGAACGGCTGCTGCTCAACGCAGTTTGTGGTGGAGGGTGACGGCAGTGTTTATCCCTGTGATTTCTATTGCACGGATGAGTGGTACTTGGGCAACATCAACAGTGCTTCCTTTGATGAGCTTTATCACAGCGAAAAGGCTGTGGAATTTTTAAAAGAGTCCTTTAAGCTTAATCCTGCTTGCAAGGCTTGTGAGTTTTTCTATGTCTGCCGAGGCGGCGGATGTAAGCGGAACAGGCGTGATAAGAATTATTGTGATGCCTATAAAAAATTCTTTTCACAGAGTGAATATAAATTAAAACAGATAAAGGGTTAATATTATGAAGAAGTTGGTTTCAGTTTTTATATCAATATGCATTATTGCGGCTGCGTTCGCAGGCTGCTCAAAGGATAAGGCAGAGGAGCAAGCCGACAGTCTGCCTGTAACCTATGACAGCCACTATGAAAGCTATGATGCCAGTGCAATCAGTGCTTATGAAAATCTTTGCAAGTCCGTAATCAATGGTGAAACAGAGGTAAAATATAATGTCAGGATGCTTGATTCTGTCAATCAGCTGTATTATACAGGCTTTCCGCTTAATGCACTGGTTGAAAGTATTGATATTCTGCCCGATTCATCAGGCGTTGAAATAAAATATAAAAATGATACTCAAACGCATCTTCAGCTTGTTGCAGAGTTTAATGCAAAAATTAATGAAATCCTTGAGGCTTGCGGTTTAGGCAATGTTGACAGCAGCAGGTTTGTATTTAATGTTTATGACTATATCAATCAGAACTTTCAGATTGATAACAGTGTTGTAAATACCTATGATGTCATATTGCAGGGCAAGGGTGTTAAATCAGCTATTAATTCTGTGTTTGAATACTTAATTCTCTGCGGCGGCGGAAGGGCAAGCCACACTGTCAGCTACGATAGCACACCGAATATGATTTCGCTTGTCAATTTTAATAATGACTGGTATTATTTTGACCCTGCAAGTGAGCTTGAGAACAATGGCGGCAAGGCATTGAAATATTTTGCTATGAATGATAAAAGAATAGGTGCTTATATCAGCGGTAAGCCTGAATATACGGATGGTATGCCTGTCGGTACCGTTACTGATGATAAATACAGCAATCTGGAAAGTTCTTCATCTTATGAAGCAAAAAGTGACGGTATAAGTGTAACTTTGTCGAATGGTGAAAATATTGTGTTAGTTTTAAACTAAATAATAGACAAATTATTAATAATTTTTGTTGTATTTGTTACAGAAGTGTGCTAGAATATTCTTACTGCAAATTACGTAAAAAGGAGAGATGTTAGTGGCAGATGTAGGAAAAAAACAAAAAGTACAGGGTCTCATTGACAATGTGCGCTATTATTGGAATGAGGCACCTAAAGGTCGCTTTATGTCCTTTAAAGAAATAGCGGCATATTCAGGCGGAGGTATCGGTGCTTATTTTGTTATTACCTTAGGTACAGCTTGTTTGCTGGCTACAGGTAATACTTTGATTTCAAGTTCATTAGCTGTTGATGCAACAGATATGTACATACTTTATGTTATCGCTGTTCTTGCTAATATTCCGCTCACCGGTATCAGAGCAAATATTATCGATAATACGCGTAACAAAGCGGGTAAATACCGACCTTATATAGTAAGCATGGGTATTCCTACCGCAATCATCTGTGTGCTTATGGTTTGGTTCCCTTACGATAAGCTTGAGATGATTTTCGGTACAGGAATGATTTTTGGCGAAACAAAGGCTTATGTTGCAAAATGTGCATTAATATTGATATTCAATCTGTTTCTGCACTTTTTCTATTACTTCTTCTATGATGGTTATGAAAATCTTATTCACGTTCTTTCACCTAACACACAGGAGAGAGCAGACGTTTCATCCATCAAAAGCGTTGTTTACTCTTTAGCTCCTTCAATTGTTAATTTGCTGACTCCTCTTATTGCAGCAAATGTATTCCATTCAAATACTACCGATATTCGTGTTTATCGTTTACTTTATCCGATTCTCGGTGTTATCGGTATTTTGCTTTGTATTGTTGTATATAAAAATACCGAAGAAAAAATTGTTCAGGCAAGAACCCACGTTATTCAGATCAGATTTATTGATGCCCTTAAAGAGGTGTTTAAAAATAAATATTTCTGGATTATTTCACTTGCAGGCTGGATTGGATTCCTTGAATCTGCGTTTGCAAATATTTTGAACTGGCTTTATAATTACGGCGGTATCTGCTCCGGTAATGTTTACAGCCTTGTTGTTACCCTTTATGGTAATGCGTCTTTATGGGGTATGCTTATTGCACCGTTCTGCATTCGTAAATGGGGTAAAAAGTCTGTACTTGTAGTTACTAACCTGTTTAATATTTTATTTATCCTGATGTTATGGCCGTCCATTTCAAAAATTAACGGCGGAACCATCTGGCTTGTGCTTGGCTGTATGTATCTCAATGCATTTATGGGTTCCTTTGCACATATTCTTAATCCGACAATACAGGCAGATATCAGAGATTATCAGCAATATAAATCAGGTGAGAGAATTGACGGTATGTTCTCTGCTGTTGCAACAATAGGTACGATCATCAGCCTGATTACCTCTTCTGTATTGCCTGTTATTTACGAAAAGGGCGGAATTACAAAAGCGAATGCTGCTGCCGTTACATCCAATCCTGAAATATTAAACCGTGTACTTGGTGACGGTAAAACAGTTGGTCAGATTTTAAACGAACAGCTTGCACAGGGACAGGATAACTTTAATAATGCTTATTCAGCACTTTATGATTTGAATGTTTTAATGCCGCTTCTTAAGGTATTGATTGTGATTTCAGCAGTTGGTGCATTAATGAATGTTATACCTTATTTCTGGTATGATTTTAATGAGAAAAAGCAGAAATCTGTAATTCGTGTGTTACAGGTCAGAGCTATGTTTGAGGACTTTGGCAACAAGGCATTGGGTAATCATCAGATTGTTGAAGCGATTGACCTTGTTAATGATGCAAGAGAAATGTCAAAGGAAACGCCTAAAGCAGTTGATAAGAACTCTTATAAGGGTATAAAGGATAAGACTGAAAGAAAGGCTGCTAAAAAGGCATACAGAGAAGCTCTTGTTTTCAATGAGGAAATAGAGATTGCTAAGTTTGTATGTGCTGAGCTTGACAAGTTTGATACTGATGTTGTAAAGCATCAGGTGGCTGCATATGAAAAAGTATACAGTGAAGGACTTCAGGGCATTAAGAATGCAGTATTGTCTGACCTTCACAAGGATTTGTCTAATGCAAAGAAGCTTCCTAAGGCTACTGCTGAAGAAATCGAAATACGCAAGTTTGAAATCGAAATTGCTAAAAAGAAGATTTCTGCTAAAAAGGCTTTTGAAAAATACTATGGTTCTGTTAAGGAATTTGCTGAGCCTGATATGTCTGCACTGCTTTCTCTTTTTGATGAAGAGGACGGCTGTGATGAAAAGATTGCCGAGTTAATCAAGGAAAGAGAATTAGCCCGCAAGGAGAAGGACAGCGAAAAGGTTAAGGAGTTTAATGCAGAAATTAAGAACGTCCAGAAAATGCGTAATGATGTTCGTGAAAAAGCTAAGAAAATGCAGGATGAATTTGCTGAATTCAACCGTGCAGCAAAGCCGTTTAATGATGCTAAAAAGCTTCTTATCCAGCAGGAGAATTACAGTCACTTTGATGAAATTGCTGCTCTCTATGACGAGGCTAAGGAAAAGGCTGAGGAAGAGGACAGAATTAAGGAAGAAGAGGCTGCAAAGAAACGTGCTGAGGAGCAGGCAGAGCTTGAAAGACGCAAGGCTGAAAAAGCTGCAAAGAAAAACAGAAAATAATTTTATATTAAAACTGCAAGGCATTAAGCCTTGCAGTTTTTTTTATCTTTAAAACCTCTTTTGCATATAATGGAATATGTTTTATGAAAAGGGGTAACTACTATATGAGTTTATATATAAAGGTGGGGTCAATAACAAATGCACAGCGCAGTGCCGGTTTGCTGCGTTCAAGCGGTTACAGACCTAAGATTGTCAGGATTGAAAAGCCGGAACAGGAGGATGGCTGCGGCTATGCTGTTGAGGTTAATGCCAATGGTGATGAGCCTGTTAATATACTGAAAAAGAACGGTATAAATATCAGGGGAGTTGAAGAAAAATGATTTATCTTGACAATAGTGCAACTACTAATCCAAAACCGTTAAGTGTCATCAGCTGTGCAAGCCTTGCATTGAAAAATTTCAGCTACAACAGCGGCAGGGGAGGTTATAAGCAGTCTGTAAATACCTCTGAAAAGATTTATGCTGTAAGAGAAAAGGCGTCTGCTTTGCTTGGCTATGATGCACAGAATATAATTTTTACGCAAAACTGTACAACGGCTCTGAATATGGCTGTTAAGGGCTTAGTGAAAAACGGGGATCATATATTAATTTCAAATTTAGAGCATAATGCCGTTTCACGTCCTGTTGATACTTTGGCTAAAAGAGGAATAATTACTTATAATATATTTGAGTATGATTATGATGAGGATGTGCTGATTCATAATATTATTTCACAAATTAAGCCAAATACCAAACTGATTGTCTGTACCCATGCTTCCAATGTGTTCGGCTGTGCCTTTCCGATAAAAAGAATTGCAGAAATTGCACAAAAAAACGGAATTTGTTTTGTGGTGGACGCGGCACAGGGTGCAGGTGTTCTTGAAATGAATTATGCAGATGCAGGTGTTGACATATGCTGTGTTGCCGGTCATAAGGGGCTGTATGGTCCGATGGCAACAGGCATTATGGCAATGAGAGATGGCTTGAAGTTGGATACGATTATTGAGGGCGGAACAGGCTCGTCATCCTTAAATCTTGAACAGCCTGATTTCAATCCTGACAGATTTGAGGCAGGTTCCCTTAATAACAGCGGAATTATCGGGCTTGGTGCCGGAATTGACTTTGTTTCACGCAAAGGAATAAAGAATATTCATAAGCATGAAATAGGAATTGTTGCCTATATCTATGATTGTCTTAAGAAAAATCCGAATGCTGTGCTCTATACGCCATCACCGACGAGCTTCAAAAGTGCACCGATAATTTCTTTTAATTATAAGGATTATTCATCTGAAAAAACTGCAAATCTTCTTGCAGCAAGAGGAATTGCCACAAGAGCGGGGCTTCACTGTGCACCGCTTGCACACAAAGCGTTCGGTACGGAAAAACGTGGAACCGTTCGTATAAGTCCGTCCGTCTTTACTACCCAGAACGATTGTGAAATATTTTTAAACACTTTGAAAAAACTTTGATAATCGCTTTATTTATTTCTGATAATGTGTTAAAATATTTTTGAAAATAAAAAATAGTTAAAAGTTAGGATGCATACGATGTTAGAGTCTATAACTGATTTTTTCAATAAAATATTAAGCGTATTCTCCACATTTTCAATAGCGGATTTTTTAGATATTGTGATGGTGGCAATTCTGATATATATATGCATAAGGATTATCAGAGAAACAAGAGCAATCCTTCTTGCCAAGGGTTTAATTTATCTTGCCATTGTTTATGGCATAGTTAATCTTATTGGTATGGAGGCATCAAGCTTTATACTGAAATCCATTTTCTCAAATATTCTTATTATTCTTGTTATTCTGTTTTCTCCAGAAATCAGGCATATACTCGAACAGGTGGGTCACGGTGCAACTGCCAAAAGTATAAAGGCGATTATACATCCCGGTGTTGCCGTTGAGCTTGCAGATATTAACAACGCAATCGGTGCAGTCTGCAAGGCTTGTTCCGATATGAGTGATAAAAGAATCGGTGCACTGATTTGCTTTGAAAATAATACAATGCTGGGCGATGTAATCTCCACAGGTACTGAAATTCATGCAAAGGCTACCAAGGAACTGATTGAAACCATATTTTTCCCGAAATCGCCGCTGCATGACGGTGCAATGGTAATACGTGACGGTGAGGTATATGCCGCAGGCTGTATTCTTCCGCTTACCAAAAAGACGGTTTCATCTGCACTCGGCACAAGGCACAGAGCAGGTATCGGTCTGTCTGAGGAAAGTGATGCAATCATTATTATAGTCAGTGAGGAAACAGGTGCTATTTCCGTAGTGAAAAACGGTGTGCTTGACAGAGATATTTCAGACGGTGATTTAAGAGATATTCTTACAACAGAATTTATTCCCTCCGGCTCATCAAGTGATGACAAAATTATTTCAAGATTAGTTAGGAGGATGAAGAAATAATGGCTGATAATAGTAAAAAGAAATTCTCCGTCAGAAAGCTTATTTATAACGATAAGTACCTTATCATAATATCTATTGTTATTGCAATTATATTCTGGTGTGTTACCTCAATGAGCTTATCGCCGGAAACAAACAAGACAATTTCTGTTCCGATAACAGTCGATTTTACCGATACTGCTGCTTCACAGCTTGGTATAAAATGCTATGGTGCTGAAAACGTGGATGTTGATGTTACCATAAGCTGTAAAAAATACCTTGCCAAGGATATCACAGCAGATGATATTAATGCATATATTCAGGCAAATACTGTCACAACAACAGGCAATAAAGAGGTGCCTATAAAGGTTGAGGGCAGAGAAAATGGCGATTTCAAGGTCGTAAGCTACTATCCGACTGTTTATAAGGCTTACTTTGATATTGAAGAAGAAAAGGTAATGGATATTGATGTCAGCTATGAAAACAAGGATTTCATAGAGGAAGGTTATGTTATGGGCGAAGCCTTGCTCAGTGAAAATAATGTAACTGTAAAAGGTCCTAAATCCTATGTCACCACTGTTGACAAGGTGGTTTCCAATATTAAGTTTGATGAAAAGATAAAAGAAACACAGACCTTTGACCTTAAAATGAATGCTGTTGACAGCAGCGGAAATGCTGTTGATTATGTCAGCATTGTTTCAAAAAATGAAAATGTATCGTTAACCATACCTGTTTTGAAACGCACAACACTTGATGTAACGTCATCCTATATAGGTAATCCGCCTAAAGTTAATCTGTCTGATTTTTCTATCAGCTACAGTGTAAACTCTGTGCATGCAGGTGTGCTTGAAGAAGCTGATATTAAACAGGCGAATATAGGCAATATTGATTTTTCTCATTTGACTGTGGGCGAAAATGAATTTGTGTTTGATACAAATAAAATGGAAAGCTTTGCAGTGCTTGACAATATCAATGAAATTAAAGCAACGGTAACAGTGCCCGACACCTATAAGACAACCACACTTTATGTTGACGGAAGCAATGTGGAGTTCAGCAATCTGCCTAACGGATATAAGGCTGAGATTGCATCACTGAATTCCTACAGTGTAACTGCTGTCGGACTTGAGGATGACTTAAAGGGTCTTACAAGCTCTAATGTGAAATTGCTGATAGATATGTCATCCATTAAGAAAAAGCCTGAGGAGGGTGTATCAACCTTCAATATAACGGCTACTCTTGAAAACAACGATACCTGCTGGGTATATGGTGAATACAAAGCCAGCGTAAGAGTCTATAAAAAATAAAATGATAAAAAGAATTGACCGATTTTAATTCGGTCAATTCTTTTTTTGCAATACAAATTACAAATTCTACACGCTGGCGGACGTTGAGAAATGGCGCTGAATTCCGTTTTTTGCGAGTGGGAGCTGTACGAGGTACTGCCCCCGAGCAAAAGGCGGAAAACGCACAAAAGCCTTGCAATTCAAACAAATTGCAAGGCTTTTAAATTGTTTTGGCGGTAGAAGCAAGCCTCTGCCCTATAATCATATAGAACAATAAATTTTCTATTGATTAATCTTCGTGCGTGGTTCAGCCCACTTTATCGACAGTCTGAGCACCCATAACTGCTGTTAATGGGTGCTGTATAAGCTTAAGACCATTTAAGTGCTTTGATTGAAAAGCCTAAAGATGTATCTAATTTGTTTTTCTGTACAATTGCAACAACCTTTCTTTTGTTACAGCCCTTAACCGAGCCTGTTACCTTATAGAAATTGTTGTCGCCTAAATCTTCAATCTTTGTTATTGAAACGGTTTGTTTTTTTTCTGTGAATTCACTGATACTGAAGGTATCATTCTTTTTATTATATGAAATCGGAGCCTTTGCACTGGCTGCAAATTCATTGCACTGCGTTTTAAAGTTTACAACTGTTTGTCCGTAAAACTTGAAAAGATTAAGAACAATCGGACTTGAAGGGTAGGTTGATCTGATGTTGCCCTCATGCTCCGCCATCCATACTGCTGTATGACAGGCAATGTCAATCGGAACGCCGTCACTGTTTTCATAGCTTGAGCGATAGAGATAAGGAACCTCAAGCATTGATTTTAAGATTGACTGGTCTGCTTCGCTGAAACTAACCTCTTTGCCTTTGGCGTCGGTTTTGGGCACATTGTCTGAGCCGTCAAACTTTGTTGTATCGTCTGATGAGGTTGGCGGCACATCCTTTTTAGTTGTACCCGTTGGCTTTTCCGTGGTAGTGGTTGTCAGTTTATCTGTTCCTGCCGTGGGGTCAGCCACGCTTGTGTTATCATCCTGTGAAGTGGTGGTTATGACATAATCGGTGTCCACTGTTACATAATTACCGTTTTTGTCCTTCATTTTATTGCCGTCTTTGTCAAGCCTGATAGCAATGGTTTTTCCTTTTTCATCAAGCTCATAAACTACGGCAACCTCTTCACCGTTTTCGTCTGTTTCAAAACCGATTTCAGTTCCCACATTGTCAAGATTGGCTTCGGTAGTTGATGTGCTGTCGTCATCAGTTTTAGCAGTGCAGGCAGCAAATACTGCTGCAACAATTACAACAAGTGCCAATGAAAGAATTATTGTTTTTTTCAAAATAAAACCTCTTTTCGACTTTCGCAGTGTATTATATATTAACAATATATT
>DKYL01000061.1:9759-37769 GCA_002493325.1 Ruminococcaceae bacterium UBA7101 | reverse complement strand
TATATTTGAAAAGTATATTTATTAAATCGGAGGATAATATTATGATATTACTGATTATTGCAATTGCTTTTATTTTGGCTTTTTATGCTAAGGTTATGATTAATAATAGTTACATAATCAAAAATCAAAGAAAGCAAGGTGAAAATTTGATTGGTTTAGTTTTATCTTTTAATGTTCCAGAGTGTATAAAGAATACATTCGAAATAATTTGTATGAAGAAGGTTAATCACACAATAGCATATCTTACTTCGAAAAAATTCAATGTTTTTTTTGAGTTTTCTGGTGTGTTTCTTTCATTATTAA
Source organism: Ruminococcaceae bacterium UBA7101 (assembly GCA_002493325.1). Classification (GTDB taxonomy): domain Bacteria; phylum Bacillota; class Clostridia; order Oscillospirales; family Acutalibacteraceae; genus Eubacterium_R. The sequence goes on along the minus strand of DKYL01000061.1, from coordinate 37,466 downwards.
CTTTTTTGTCTTGTATTTTTAAAGTTGAAGAATTTGAAAGTTTGTATTTGTATTATTTTTCAAGCCAAAGTAATGAAGTTGGAACATTAATTATATCTTTTCTATCAATTACATTTGTAATTATTGCATTGTATGTTTCACCAAAAAGAATGGCAAGTGAGTATGTTATTCTAAGTAGACTTGAAGAACGTATATTAAATAAAATGATTAGTGAGTTGGAGATGTATCAGACATTAACAAATGATGATTGTATATGTATTTCTCAGGATTATCTTAATCAAATTGCAAATGCAGAGGAAAATATATTAAAGAATTAATTAAATAAGAAAGGACAAATTATGAAAAAGAAAATATTAGCCGTAATCGGCATTATGACCATTACTACAGCAATGCTTGCAGGCTGCAGCCCGAAGGATGTTAATGTGGATGCTGAAGCAAGCACAGAGCCGACAAGCAATAGTGTTGTTGTATCTGACACAACAAAAGCTGCAGAGAGCACAACGATTGCAGAAAGTACCACTGTTGAAGCCGCAACCAAAAAGGAAGCTGCTAAGACTACAACGAAGGCTGCACCTAAAGCAACTGCTGCAGCTAAGACAACGGCAAAGCAAACAACAAAGTCTACTACTGCAGTGCAGACCACGAAAGCAACCACAAAGGCAACTACTAAGGCTACAACCAAAGTCACAGTAAAAAATGTTTCTGCAAAGGATGTTCAGGCTCAGGTTAATTCATATATCAGGAGCAAGGGAATAACTGTTGATAGCTCGTTAAATCCAAGCAATTCAGGCTGGAATGTTCCTACATCTGCAAGGCAGGATGGATTAAATAATGGTCATACGTTGAATGAATGTAAATATCAGGTTAACAGTTATATTGAAAATATGGGGACAAATTTATCAATGTATTGTTATTACGATGGCTCGGATTTTTATGTTTGTTATATGTAATGAATTAATAATAATTTGATAAATGGAAAAGGTACGCACTCGGTGCGTACCTTTTCTGTTATGAGATAAATCGAGGTGATAATATTGTGAGTAAAAAAATCAATATTAACGCTTTCAAAGTTGGAAAGTGTTTAAATTCTAGAGAATTAATTAATGATGGAACAGATGTAGAATTAATTATTGTTAATCCAGATGAAGAATATGAAGAAATTAAAAAAATTATTACTCCATCAGTAAAAAGCAAATTAAGTGGAAAAATCAATCTTTTTTCTATTGAATGAAAAATAAAATGCAGAGTTATGATTGAAAATATTTAATTCATTTCTAATCAATCCATCTTTTACTTTCCCATAATTATATATGATTTTTGCAGTATCAAATAAAAAGCAATATACTGAAATTTGTATTGGTTTAATAAGAGATAAAGCAGATATTATTTCAGAAGAATAATATGCTTCAATTGTTTTTTTATTATCATAAATCTGCTTACAAACACGGTGGTTTCCATCAACAATAACCAGTTGCTGCGGAATTATTGGCAGGGGCACCACAATAATGTTTTCGTAGTTACTATAAAATTCTTTTAAATCATTATTATTATAATGAGTATAAATACATTTATCAGAAAAATAGCTTAAATTCCCTTTATCATTATCTAATACGATTTTAGTAAATAATCGATTATCATTTTTACTCAGCATTGACAACATATATTCGATATTAAAAGTTAAGGATATATCAACACCATAAAAATTGAAAGTTCCTTCATAGCATTGCGATTTATCTTTAAATTTACTGATAAAGAATGTTTGTGTATTAGCAGTTTCTAATAGCCTTTTGTGCCACAATTTTAAAAATTCTTTACTGTATTTAAATGATTTAATCTGTTCAATTTTAGCAATGTTTGAATGTAATTTTTCTATAGTTTCAATATCTAAATTATACATAAATATCTCCGAAATATTTTTTCTATATTATAACAAATATTTTCACAAAGAGCAAACCGACACAAGTCAGCTTGTTCTTTTTTATTTTGTAAAAGCACGCTTTCCAGCCTTATGGCTGTTTTGAATATATTAAAAATTTTATGAAAGGAAGGTTTTATGAAGAAAACAAAAACCAAACAATCCAGGCAAAAACGAAGACTGAGCGTGGCAGCATTACTATTGGCATTGCTGATGCTGTTCAGCTCGCTGCCTTTGCAAGCCTTTGCTGCACTGACAGAAGGCAGTCAGTACAGCTACTCAACAAAATATGTTGATGTGTATTACCGAACCGGTGATTGGCAAACGGCAAACGGTCATACGCATAACAACTCAGGACAGATTGCATTAAGAAATCTGTCAAGCGGAGAACCCTTGTACTGTATTCAGATTTATGAGGGTTGTACGAATGATGCTGCAACAGCAAGAGATATTAAAAGTACGGATTTGTGGTATTATGAATTAACACCAACAGCAAAAGAGGGTATGACTCGAGTATCAATCTACGGCTATGACGGTTCATCCGATTCTACCTACGGTTATTCAAGAGATGCTGCACAATTAGCTACTGAAATACTTCTGTGGGAATTTGAAATCGGTGCAAGAACAAATTATTCTGCATCCCTGACATCTTTTGCAAATAATCTTTATGCAACAAGCAGTTCCAGTCAGGCACTTTTGAATGATGCACTTGAATGCTATAAGAAAATTCTTGAAGCTTGTTCAGGACATCAGAACAGACCAAGTTTCAGCAATCAGACGGTTAAACTCAAGGGTACAGGCAGCAGTAATTCCGTAACATTGACCGACAGTAATAATGTAATCGATAATTTTACTGTTAAATCAACCAGTGACAGAATCCATACAAGCGTAAACGGAAACCAGCTCACTGTATATGCAACCGGTGAAGGCTCTTTAAACGGCAGACTTGTTTTCACTAAGAAAAATACAGATGTCAATTCAGCCTTTGCGCTCACCGGGGCAAATCAAACGCTTTTCTACGGCAAAATTGCCGACCCGGTAACTGCTCCGTTAACGATTGAACTGTCATCAGGCAGATTGAAATTAATCAAGACCTCTGAGAACGGACAGGTTGAAGGTATTAAGTTCACCGTTACCGGCAATAACTATTCCAAGGTCTGTGTTACAAACAATAAGGGCGAATTTGAGCTTGAGGATTTGTCTGCAGGCAAATATGTTGTCACGGAGGAAACAAAGCCGGGATGGGTACCTCAAGAGCCAAAAGAGGTTACTATTGTAAGCGGACAAACAACAACTGTGAATTTTGATAACAGGCTCAGACGAGGTGACTTAACCGTTACCAAAACATCTGAGGACGGATATAATGAAGGCGTAAAATTCCATTTGTATGGTACTTCTCTTGTAGGTATTAAGGTTGATGAATATGCAGTTACCGGCTCAAATGGTAAAGCAACATTCAAGAATATTCTTATTGGCTCAAATTATACACTTGAAGAGGTTGATACCAACATAAGATATGTTGTTCAGCCCGGTCAAAAAACAACGATTGAATGGAACAAGGTTACAAACAAATCTGTAAATAATATTCTGAAAAAGTTCCGTGTTAAGGTAGTTAAATCTGATATTGAAAAAGGTTCAGCTCAGGGTGATGCAAGTCTTGCAGGTGCTGTCTATGGTCTGTATAAGGGTAAAGAGCTTATGGCTACTTATACTACCGATGCAAATGCATCCTTTACAACGGACTATTTCCCTTGCGGTACGGATTGGACAATTCGGGAAATATCTGCAAGTGAAGGCTATCTTGTGAACAGTGCCGTGTATAAAGTCGGCGCAGATCCGAAGCTGTACAAAGTAGAGCACAATACTTTGGAAAGCAAGGTTACAGAGCAGGTCATCAAAGGTAATATCTCAATTATTAAGCATACCGACGATGGCAGCACACAGATTGAAACACCTGAAAAGGGTGCTGAATTTCAGATTTATTTAAAATCAGCCGGTTCATATGCAAATGCAGATAAGGATGAAAAAGATACAATCGTTTGTGATGCAGACGGCTTTGCAAGCTCTAAGCTGCTTCCTTATGGTGTTTATACCGTGCATCAGACGAAGGGCTGGGATGGCAGAGAGTTTATTGCTGATTTCGATGTGTTTATTCAGTCTGATAATCAGACATATAAATTCCTTATTAACAATTCCAATTTTGAAAGCTATGTCAAGGTCGTTAAATCCGATGCAGAAACAGGAAAAACAATTCCTTATGCCGGCGCAGGCTTTGAAATTTATGATGCAGAAGGTCACAGAGTGACAATGCAGTTTACCTATCCTGAAGTAACAGAAATTCATACTTTCTATACAAACAGCGAAGGATATTTAATTACACCTGAAAAGCTGCCTTATGGGGATTATACACTTGTTGAGGTGCAAGCCCCTTATGGTTATGTTCTTGACAGCACACCGATTCCGTTCAGCATTAATCAGGAAAACAGTTCAACCGATACAGGCGTAACGGTTGTTATGGTAAAGGCAAAGGATGCACCTCAAAAGGGTGTTATTGAAATTACCAAAACAGGAGAAATATTCTCATCTGTTTCTGAAGATAACGGTTTGTATACCCCTTTATATAAAATCGAAAATCTTGAGGGTGCAGTATTCCGAATTTTTGCTGCAGAGGATATAATTACTCCTGACGGAACAGTCAGAGCAGAAAAAGGCGAGCTTGTGGATGAGATAACAACTGCCGATAATGGCATTGCCAAATCAAAGGAGCTTTATCTCGGTAAATACACAGTAATAGAAAAGACCGCCCCTGAAAAATTTATAAATAATAAAGAGCAGTATGATGTTGAATTGACCTATGCCGGACAGGAGGTCAGCGTAACATCAACTGCTCTTTCTGTTTACAATGAAAGACAAAAGGTAACTGTTTCACTTTCTAAAATTATGGAGCAGAACGAAATATTCGGTATTGGTATTAACAATGAAATACTTTCTGCTCAGTTCGGTGTTTATTCAGAAGAAGATATTACAGCTGCAGACGGTTCAGTTATTCCGAAAGACAGCTTAATCTGTTCTGCAAACTGTGATAAAAACGGCAATATCACGTTTGACTGTGATTTGCCTATTGGTTTTAATTGGTATGGTAAAGAAATAGCAACCGACGGTCACTATATTCTTTCTGACGCTAAGTATGAATTTACTACTGAATATCAGGGTCAGGATATCAAGACTATTGAAATTAAACTGAATGACGGAAAGCCTATCGAAAATAAACTGATTTACGGCAGTGTAAAAGGCTTGAAGCTGGACAGAGAAACAGAAAAGCCGGTAGAGGGTGCTCTGTTCGGTTTGTTTAGAAATGATGAAACTGAGTTTATAGAAGAAAACGCAATTCTTACTGCTGTTTCTGATAAGAATGGTATTTTCAGTTTTGATAATGTGCCGTTCGGTGAATGGTGTATCCGAGAGCTAAAGCCTTCAGAGGGTTATCTGCCAAATACGGAAATTTATACTGTTCAGATTAACAGCAGTGCTCAGCTTATTGAACTAACTGTTGTAAATGACAAGGTACCCGAAATTCATACAACTGCTTCTGTTGATGGCAAAAAGGAAACCGCAAAGACCGGTGAAATCACAATTACCGATAAAGTATCTTATAAGCATCTTGTTCCCGGTACGGAATATATACTCAAGGGTGTTCTGATGGATAAGTCAACCGGCAAACCGTTTGAGGTTAACGGAAAGTCTGTAACCTCAGAGGTTAAGTTTGTTCCCAAGACTGCAAATGGAACAGTAGAAGTAGAATTCAAATTCGATTCTGCGGGTATAAAGAAAACAACTGAGCTTGTAGTCTTTGAAACTCTGTACAAAGATAGTGTCGTGCTTACTGCTCACGCTGATATTAATGATGTGGGTCAGACGGTAACGATCACTCGCCCTGAATTGAAATCACCTAAAACCGGCGCTGATGATGCAAGCTCAGATGCCTATGCAATTGTTCTGAGTGCCGGTGTTGCATTTGGTGCTGCATTGTTATGTACTGCATACAAAAGGAAGAAACTGAATGCAAAATAAAGGAAAAGAAGCGGTCAGTTTTTTATCAACATTTATTGTAACAGTAGCAGTGATAATAGCAGCAGCACTTTTAGCTGCAAAGCTGTTCGGTCTGCAGGGCTTTACTGTTGAAAGTAACAGTATGGCTCCTGCTTACCCGGTTGACAGCTTTATTTTTGTAAAAGAAACAGACCCTGGTGAAATTAAAGCCGGGGATGTTGTGACCTATGTTTTTAATAATGACGGCTTGCTTGTTACACACCGTGTTGTTTCTGTTGATTCGGATCATCAGACCTTTGTTATGAAAGGAGATAACAACAATGTTGCTGACCCTGCCCCGGTGATGTGGGGTAATGTGGTCGGCAAGGTTGTTTTCGGTGTGCCGAGAGTCGGCGCTGTTATGAGAGTTCTGATTGCCGATAAGAATAAGCCGTATAGTATTGCTTCTGTTGCAATAATCGGAATAGCATCCGTTATTCTTGACTTGATAGAAAAGAAAAAATCCAAATCTAAAAATGAGGTTGAAATGAATGAAGAAAAGTAAAAGGTTTTTAGCTGTTTTTGCAGCAGTGATTATTATTGCGGCAAGTCTTGCTGCACCGACGTATTCCTGGTTATCGTCAAAAAGTGAAAAGGTAGTGAACACATTTGCAGGCGGTGCAATCACCGTTACTGTGGATGAAGCTCAGGTTGATACTGACGGAAAGAAAATCGAAGGCGGCGAACGTGTCATCGCCAACAGCTATAAATATGCTGCAGGTGCTGTTCTTGATAAAGACCCGACACCTACCGTTCTTAAGGGTAGTGTGCCTTGTTATGTATTTCTCTGTGTTGAAAATGAGCTCAATAATCTGTTTTCAATGAATATCAATACGGATGATTGGTCTGCAGTAGCAGAGGAAGGCAGCAAAACAATTTATTTGTATAAAGAAACAGTTGATGCAGAAAATGCAGTTGAAGATGTTGTGTTAAGTCCCATATTTACACAGGTGACTGTTTCAAAGGAGCTTACACAGGATGACGTTGCCGAGCTTGGCGAGAAAACCGTGAATGTAACCGCCTATGCTATTCAGACGGAAGCCTTGTCACAGCAGGAGGCAGTAAATGAAGCCTGCGGTCAGTTCTTTACGAATTAACGGAGAAATGAAAAATGTCTGTACATAAAATAACTGCGGCATTGCTGCTTTGTCTGACTTTGTTTATAGGAATGTATTCAGGTTCAACAGCAGCTTATGTTTTTTCTGTTTCGGCAGCCTGTGAGAATACGTTTATCGGTGAAACCGTAACGGAAATTACAACAAGTGAAGAAACAACTGCGCTGCAGAACAGCACAACAAAATCAGATACTGTTAAAAAAAGCCCGGCAACAGGGAATACAGCTAATAGATATATTTATATACCTATAGCTATTGTTTCTTTGTTTCTGACAATATTTATTCATAATAAAAAATCAAGGAGAAAATCATTATGACAGAAAAATCTAAAAAGAGAAAAGCATTAACCTCTGCAATTGCAGTTATTCTTGCAGTTGCTATGGTTGTCGGAGGTTCAACCTTTGCCTATCTGCAGGGTAATACCGACAATGTTATAAATGCCTTTGCAGCAAATCAGGTGAGCGTTGACCTGAAGGAAAGCACCGGCGGAGAATATAACATTATTCCCGGTACTTCCGAAGCAAAAGACCCTACTGTTACAGTGCATACAACAGTGCCTGCATATGTGTATGTTGAGGTAGCTGATAATACAGATAATCTTGTTATATATGCAATTGCTGATGGATGGCAGAAGCTTGAGGGTTTTGAAAATGTGTATTACCGTGAATCAGACGGCTCATCTGCAGAAGAGAAATATGCTGTGCTGCAGAATAATACGGTTTCCTATGACGAATCCATTGTCAACAGTGATATGCTCGTGCAGAATGATGACGGTACATATTCCCTTAAGGAAGGCATTACATTGTCCTTTCATGCATTGGCAATTCAGAAAGACCCCTTTAATGATGCAGTAACCGCTTATGCAGCTCTTAAAAACCTATGGTGTGATGTTACAGCCAAGCTGTCAGCTATCAACGGCAGAAACATCGGACTGAACGGTCAGTATACTCCGAGAGCAGATGCAACCGTGTATGCAATCAAGGTTAAAGAGGGAGAGAAATACAGAATCAGCGGCTGGACACAAGGCTCACAGGCTCTGTATTGTTTAAGAAACGGAGTTGAAAGCACCAACTCTCCTGTTGTAGCGAAATATCCTGAAGCAGTGGATTATTCCTATGTTCAGCATAATGACATTGAGATTACAATTCCTGCCGGTGTCAGCTATATGGAAATGGCAACAGTAAATAATCATACCAGTGATTTTAAGCTTGAGAAAATGGGCAGTGCAAATGTAGAAAATGCAGAAGCAAAGCTGCTCAATTATGATGATAATAAATATATCGTTATGTGCTTTGACGATACACTGCCGGATATAAGCGATGTGGTTGAGCTGTTTGATAAATACAATGTTCCTGCTAACTTTGCAACCATTCCCGGAAATTTGAACAGAACAACCAATTCAGGAGAAACTGCAAAGGAAGTATTGCTGAAGGCACAGGCTAACGGTCACGAGATACTGGCACATAATGATGCAACAGGACTTTTAACCTCGGAAAGCTCTGACAGTGATTATATAAATGTTATGAGCAACACCAAGAAGGCATTAGAGGAAAATGGTTTTGTTATTAATGGTTACTTGAATCCCGGCGGCACAAAGGATGGTCTTCATTCTGATACGCAGGACTGGAGCAAAACCTTTGCTGCCTGCAAGGCTGCAGGCTACTTATATTCCGATATGAGCGGCAGACCAAACAAATATATTGAGCCTTATACAATGGGCAGATTTTATATCGACACAACGGATATTGAAACCTTTAAAACAGAAATGAATAACTGGTGGAAATGGGGTTATCATTACAAGGCTTTTGTTAACCACGAAGCAACTAACCTTGATTTCATCGAGCAGGTTATTCAGTATTGCTTAGAAAACGATATTCAAATTGTGACTTACAATTCTTTGTATAACGCTTATATGAATTGATTATTTTTAAACTGAATATATCTGAAATAAGTGCACAGCTTTTGTGCACTTATTTTTTTGGAGAAATATATGGGAAGAACGGTTGATAGAATCCTCGAAAGCATTGACCTTAAGGAATATATGGAACGTCACGGATGGACACTTTACAGAATCGGCAATTGTTATGGCTGTAAAGAGCACAGCAGCGTTCGTGTATTCGATAATAATACATATTTTCATCCCGGTACTGGAGAAAATCGAAGGCTTAATGTAATCAATTTTGCAGAGTATTATTATGATATAAGCAATAAGGAAGCTATAAAAATGCTTGCCAAAGAGCTAAATGACAATCCATCTTGGAAAAGAGAACGAAAGCCACATATCTCAAAACCACAGTCGGAAAAGAAAAATGAATTAGTGCTACCGCAAAAACAGTCTGATAAATACAGCAGAGTATATGCATATCTGACTAAAGAAAGATGCCTAAGTAAATCCGTTGTTACAGATTTATTTAAACGCCATATGCTTTATGAGGATGTCAGGGGAAATGTTACATTTGTTGGATATCACGAGGGGAAAGAAAGCTTTTGTTTTCAGCGTGCCTCAAATAATTTTGTACCGGAGGGAAGGAAAAGACCCTTTACAAGAATTATAGAAGGCAGTGATTTCTCTCGTGCCTGGTATGTTGATAATGGCAGCACAAAACTATTTGTTACGGAAGCCATAATTGATAGTGCATCGGCAATGACAATGTTTGAGTTGCACGGTTATGATCCGAAAGCATATGACTATGTAGCTACTTGCGGTCCTTCACGTAACCCGGTATTGAATTACATAATGTCGCATCCGCAAATCGATACAGTGTATTTAGGATATGACAATGATACTGCCGGAAAAACGTACAGACAAAAGACCAGAAGTGAGCTGAGAGAAATCGGTTATGAAGGTCGAATAGTGGATAAAATACCGCACACAAAGGATTTCAACAATGATTTGCAGGTTTTATCCAACAGTACCTTTAAACCGGAAAATAATCAAAATAAACAAATATCAGAGGTGCAAAAGCCACTTGCACCGGAAAGGATGATACCACGTTGAGTAAATTAATTGAAATTGTTAATAATCCTTTGCTTTTAGATGTAAAGGCAGGTATTACTGCAGCAAAAAATGAAGCAATTGATACAACTAAGTTTTTGGTAAATGATGTAGCGATACCGATTATATCGGTGATTTTAGCCGGTGTATTGCTTTTTGCAATTGCAAAATGTGTTAAAAAACACAGAGATGGTGACGATTATTCTAAAAATATTATTGCTTGTGTAGTGATAGTTGTCATAATTGCATTGGTAGCCAGTGCCAAATCCTGGCTATGGTTAGTAGTAGGACAATAAAATATGGGAAATGTTGTAACAAATATAGCCGGCTATTTTTTTAATAGTTTAATAGACTGGCTTGAAGAAAAATTGCTTGCATTAGCAGCATTTGCAATATCATTTATAAATAACTATGTTTTGTCCTTCTTTGAAAATGAGATAATTGATGCATTTATGGATTTCTCCACCTGGATAAATTATTTTGTTTTCGGTGTTGCATTATTAGTTGTGATTGTAGATGTTGCTGAGGAAAAAGCATCAGATAAACCAGTGTATTGGTCTGTTGTATTTACGAATGTAGCTAAAGCATTTGCCTTTGCAGGATTTGCAAGATGGCTTGCAGTCCTGGCTATGGAATTGTCAAATAAAATCACTACTTATTTTGGTATAACTATTGATGCTAATAATTTTGAACTCAGTATTGATGAAATTATAAATGCTGTTATTGGTTCAAATATTGCTATAAAAGCATTATTAAATGTTATTTTTCTAATTATAATTCTTTTTTCAGTTATCTTTTTTGCCGTGAGCTCACTGAAAAGATTTGGTGTTATGTTTGTACATATTTTTACAGCAGCATTATATATCCCTGATATTCTCAGAGGAGATACAACGAAGATGGGGGATTGGTTCAGACAAATGGCATCTATCGTATTAACATATGTATTTATTTACATTCTGTTTTTCCTGGGTGCATCATTTTTCGGAGCTGATCATATCGTGCCTTGTTTTGCGTGTTGGCTTGCAATGCCGGCAGTAAGCAAAATTTTAAATAGGTATGGTTGGACAAGCGGTACACAAGGTAACTTTGGTTCGATTGCAGCACAAGTTGGCATTATGGCAATCAGATAGGAGCAATTATGGATAAAGATTTAATACCTCCACGTTTAAATGAACCTTATTTAGTGTGGGGGTTCACAGTATGGGAACTGATTATTGCCGGAGTAATGATACTGGCAATGTGTGTTTCTTTTAAATTCAAGCTGCTGGTTATACCGGCATTTTATATTGTGTCTTCAGCAAGAATGATTGAGGGTAAGAATGCAAGAGAGTTTGTAAAGGATTTAATAAACTATTATTGCAAACCTCAGTGCTTCAGTCAAATAGGAGGTGATGACGATGAGTAAAGCTGCGCCAATGGAAAGACTTTTGTATTTTTTTGTTCGTGATAATTATATAGAGGTGGGAAGCGAAAAAGTATATTTATATCGTTTTTATCCTCCGAATCTATCTATACTTACAAAAAAAGAAAAGGATATTGAAATTAAAAAGCTTTCTGATTTTCTCGATGCCGCCAACATTCCTATACAAATGTTTGGACTGGATAAGGTTGAGGATTTATCAAAAAATATCGAATTTTTCAGTGGTATGCAAGAAAAATACAAAGAATACACGCAACAGATTGTTAATGAACTGACGGCTCAGGAAAATAATGGCGATGGTACGCACTCGGTGCAGAGGGCGTACTATTTTATTATCAAAGTAAAAACCGATGGAGAAGTAAGTAATTTTGAGGATGCACTTAATTCTCAAAATCTCAGTTACTCCAAAGCTTCAAAAGCAGAGCTGACAACTGTACTTAGAAATTTCTTTTTAAGAGAGTTTTCACCGTTAGACCTTTATTCATTTGACAAGGAGGTACTTAGCAGCTATGAAAGCAGCACAAGTAAACGAGCCCAAAAAGGCTGAAATAAAAAGGATGTCACTTGAGGATTACGCAAGTATAATGCTGACGAAAAGGTTAACGCCTTTCAGTATGGACTTTTTACCACGGCACTATATTCAAAATGATTTTATTCGCAGAGTTATAATGGTAAGAAATTTTCCAAGCAGCATAGAAGTTCAGTGTGCATTAAGTAAATTATCTAATTTGCCCGGTACGACTTTTTCCTTGAGATGTGAACCGCTAAACGAAGCAACAGCACATAGATTGATTGATAATCAGGTAAATAACAAGCTTGCAAAGGGTCGCAATTCAAATAAGTATACACAGCAAAAGGATGCTGAATTTGAACAGGAAAATATTCAAAGCTTTTACAGACAGCTTCAGGAAGGTAAAAACAAAATATATTATACCAATATTTTTGTCGAATTTTATGCTAAGACAGAGAAAGAGCTGAATGAAAAGCAGAATAAAATCACCACAATTTTAGGTGGATATAAGATTACTTATGATGTTTTAAGACGTCATCAGATAGAGGGTTTTGTCGGTGTAAGTCCAATTGGTAAAGATTTATTTATTAAATCTGCAAATAATATTCCGTCAAGGAGTATAGCTAAGCTTTATCCTTTTTCTTTTTCTAATAAAAATGATGCAAGAGGTTTATGGTTAGGTGAAACTGTCAATGGAGGATATGTATTTCTTGATTTCTTTCAACGTAATAATGAAATAACAAATGGTAATTTTACTATTTTCGGAATACCCGGACAAGGTAAAACCTGGCTTCAGAAAAAAATAATATCTCAAATGATTTTTGCAGGAGAAACCGTATTTATTCTTGACCCGGATAAAGACTATATTGAAATGGTACGAAGATTAGGCGGTACCGTAATAAATGCTTCATCAGGCAGGGTAAAAATTAATCCTTTTGAGGTCCGCCGAATAATGACTGATGAAGATGTTGAGAAAGAACTATATAAGGAAAATCCATCAGCATATGAAGATACTGTAGAAGCTTTTAAGCAAAAGGATATTTTTTATCAGCATTTAAGCTGGCTTAAGGATTTCTTTATTGTTTTATATCCTGATGCTGATTTCAAAACGATTGATGCTTTGATGTGGCTTACCCAGGATATGTATATTGAAAATAACATCAATAAAGATACTGATTTCGATGAGCTTGTTTCTCACGATTATCCTACCTTTACAACATTGTATAGATATATTGACAGATGCTATAAGAACAATGACCACGAGCATATTACAGAAGATATTTATCATAATTTGCTGTTGATGCTCCGTGATGCTTATGACGGTTCTTTAGGATATATTCTTAACGGACACACAAATATCAGTAATAATAAAATTATTGATTTTGATTTAACTGATTTGCTTGGAGGTTCCTTATCACGTCAGCACGCAGTTATTTTTAATATAATGACTTATGTTTGGAATAGAATTTCATTAAGGAAGGAACATATTCTGTTTGACGTTGATGAACTTTCACTGCTGCTAGATCCGAATTATCCTGTTATTGCAAAATATCTAAGGGATTTTTCAAAGCGTGGAAGAAAATATGATGCAATTGTAGGTGTTGCAACACAAAACATAGATGATGTAAAAGACCCGAATATAATGCATATTACGAAACCGCTTTTGGCGAATGCAGCATTTAAGTTTTTGTTTCATCCTGATGAAAGTGGTTTGGAACCGTTACAAAAACTGCTGAAGCTCACTGATGGTGAAGTTGAGTGTATTTCAAAACCAAAACAAGGCTATTGTTTATTAAAAGCCGGTGGAGAAAAATATTATATGAAGGTCGGCGAACTACCATATGAAAAAAAGCTGTTCGGCAAGCTTAGTGGGTGATCTAAATGTCTAAAGCTTTGAGAGCTGCCTTATTTGTTCTTGCATCAAAGGAAGGCAGAAGTGTGTTGTTAAAAATTATTGCAGCGATTATGTGCTTTTTTACATTCTTGATTGTAATATTACAGGGGTTTGCAACGTCATATGTTGCGGTACTCGGAGGTTCTCACAATGATGTTTATTCTCAGGCAGTGGATATGGTAAAAGAAGAATTGCAAATCAGTAATGATTTAGAGCCTGCGTATCTTCGTGCTGTATATTATAAACATAACAATGGCTCTGATGCACAAGTGGATGAGATTTCTGATTTGATAAAAAAGCGTTTTGTTTATTCCAAACCAAAAGAAAGAACAGTGAGTGAGGATGATATAAAAAAATTGCAGAAAAGAATTTCTGATCTGAAGAAAGAGCTGGAGCTTGAAGAAAAATCAGATACGCCTGACAGTGAAAGAATGCAGAAGCTGAAACAGAAAATTGATAAGGCTGAGAAAAATTTAAAGGTGGCTGAAAAAACATATGCTGATGAAACAGGGGATGAATATTTTTTTTATTCATCAACGGAATTAAATGCGGTGTTGACATCAGCACCTTTTAATCTTTCTGATGATGATTTGACAGAGGTTACAAATTATTTGCTTCTGATCAGTCCTGTGAATGATAATGATAATTTTGATTTCAGCGATGTTTCATTTTTGGATGAGGATGCAAATTCTATTCAAAAAAGAGTTGTTGAAATAGCTTTATCCTCAAAAAATTATGGAATTATTCCGGGCTATAATCAGTGTGAAAAATGGGTAGAGGATGTTTACCAGGAGGCTGGCTGTTCTCGCTCCGGTTCTCATTGTGCTGTTTGTGCCGGCAGAGCATTTAGCGTTTCAAAAGACTGGAGCACAATACAAGTCGGAGCAGCTGTATACGGTACTGCATCTCAGCAATATGGACATGTTGGTATTTATATCGGCAGTGGTTTAGTTATACATAATTTATCCGGTAATGTAAAAGTTCAGAGCCTGGAAAGCTGGGTTAAAGACTTTAACGGTAAGTGTTGGGGCTGGGATAATCGTCATAATTTATCAGGAAATCCAATTTATAATTGCATTGGTGGACTGATGTAGTAATCCACCGACAATATGGCTTAACCACGCCGAATAAGGAATGCTTAGTGGAGTGGGTATCCACCGAGAAAATGGCTTAACTAAGCCGAAAACCAGCGTTTCAGTGGATTGATGTCATTTGAGCTGTTATCAATAATCCACTAAAAAGCGGATTGTTTATCCGCTTAATAAATCAAGGTATAAAGCCAACTTTGTTGGATTTAGTGAACGGGTAATCCACTTTTTAGTGGATACCCTTTATCCTGCATCAACTTGAAAAGTTGATGAAACTAACTGTTTTCAGGCAGAATTTGCAGCAAAGGAAGTGGTTTAATCAATGAAAGAAATTCGTGTTAAGGTTGCCGATACCTTACATTCAGATATATCGGCAATGGCAAAAGAAAATAATTGCTGCGTGACAGAAATCGTTGTTGAAGCGTTGAAGGTTTATCGTGACTATAGATATATGGCTGACAGGGCTACTATAATCAACGAGGAAATTTTAAAAATGGTGCAGGCAAATATCAATCTTTTGCTTAAGGAAATCAACAATAAATCTAATCGTGTATTAAGTGAGGTTGCTATTCAGTCTGCAATTCAAAATATGATAATCAGCAGTGAGCTTGATGTATCTTCGACAAATTTAGAAAGATACAGAAAACAGGCTGTGGATTTTCTTCAGAGCAGTAACCGTGTACTTAGGCTTGATGAAATTTTACCAAATGACTAATAGGGGAGGTGCATTATGGAATTAGGAGAATATTCAAAACGCTTTCGAGCTGAGAATAAATTATCACAAACACAGCTTGCTGAAAAGCTTGATTACAATTCATCATATATCAGCTTAATTGAGAACGGCTGGACTGAAAGAGTAACCTTTGAAAAATTCTGTCAAATGGTTGCTCTTTTTAATTTGTCACCTGAAGAATGTATGGATTGCTGCCGTTCGTATCTTGATAACAAGGTGAGTGTATAATGCCAAAGGTTATCGTTAACAGTGGATATATAAAAAGCTCTGCTCACTATATTAATTATCTTGAGTATGCCGGTAACAAGCTTGAGGCTCAGACCCTTGTCTTGAATGACGGAACAGAAATCGAACTTGAGCCTGATGAGCTTTATGATGCTGCACAGTCAGATTTTAAATATATTGAAATTAAAACAAAGGATGGCAGCAGTAGGAGATTGAATAAATTACAATACCTTAATTATGTTAGTAACGTAGAAGATGGTATTGCTGAAAATCAGCTTGTTAGGAATGACGGACTGGTTGAGAGCTTAGAACCTGTTACATATTTGAAATATATAGGCTACAGACCAAGCGTTGAAAAATATGCAAATGCAAGCCACGGTTTATTTGACTTACAAGGTATGGCAAATATGGATGATGTGAAGCAAACGATCCTTGACAATGAAAAATCTATCAAGTGGTCGCATATTATCAGCCTGAAGGATGAGGATGCAGAAAGGCTCGGATATGACAATAGGCAAGCTTGGGAGGATTTAATCAGAGCAAAGGCTTATGATATTTCAAAAATCTATAACATTCCCCCGGAGCATCTCAAAATTTATGCTGCCTTTCATAAGAAAGACCATCATCCGCATTGTCATTTATTTATGTTTTCTGATGCGAACAATTCTAATCACGGATTTATCAAAGGCGGTACAGAAGCAATGATAAAAGCCAGTGAACGTATGCGCAGTATGTTTACGAATGAAATTTTTAAGGATGATATTAACTCTCTTAAAATAGATAAAAATGCATTACGCTTGGAGCTGAGAGCCGAGCTTAATAAATGTATTTATGATATAGGCAATAAAAATTATATACCAAATAAAGAAATAGTTGATTCTTTTTCCAACCTGGCGGCAAGCCTAACAGACTATCAGGGGCGAGCAAGCTATGCGTATATTTCTGCAGAACAGAAAAAACTTGTTAATGATGTTTTAGCTAAGGCTGTGTCATATGACAACAATATCGGTAAAATCTTTCAACAGATTATTGATAATCAGAGAGATTTTATTTCTCTGTACAATGATGATACTGATAAAATCGAGAGCAGGCTGCAGGATTTTATAGACCATTTTTTTGAACCATCACAGAAAAATGATTATCGAGTGCTGCATAATGCTATTATCAAGCAGGCGATGCTGTATAATCAGCATTTGTATCCGCCGGCAGCCCCGGATGTTGTTAGAAAAGAAAATTTGCCCACAAATGACATTGGTGATTTTGATAGAGAATGTGTTGTCGAGGTAAAAACGTCTGATGTTGTTAGAAAAGAAAAATCCAAATCTGATAGATATACAAATCATAGTAAATATTGGACTGATGGACTGAAGGAAGCAAGACAGCTAATTCGTACTGCAGTTGAAATTAAAGCTGAAGGAGAGAATTATTTTTCGGACACTTTGTTCGGTGAATCTGCAGAGCTTCTGAATAAGGAAATTGAAAATGGTAATCCTCTTGCTGCATTTGAATTAGCTGAGTGTTATAAAAAAGGCTGTTTTGGGAAAACAAATATCGGTTTGGCTCAGGATTATTATCAAAAAGCCCTTACGGGATTTATCAATCAGCTTGAAAGTGATGATTGGCTGCAGAATCTTATTGCTAAAGATGAACTTCGCAACTTGCGTAAGAAGATGTCACAGAGTGAATATGAAAAACGTCTTCAACGAATCGAAAATAAAATTTCTAATGATATTCGTATGGAAGATTATCTGAATTATAAAGTAGGCTGTATGTATATTGACGGTAACGGTGTAGAGCCAAATATCGAACTGGGAATTGAATATTTGAAGCAAAGTAATTCGGCGTTTGCAAAATATAAAGTCGGTTCGCTTTATTACAGGGGTGAAGGTGTAGAACAAAACTATCAGCTTGCATTTGATTATTTTGAAAGTGCTTGTAATACTGAAGGTCACGATCCTATGCCGTATGCACTATATAATATGGCTGAAATGATTGAGCGTAAAGCTGTAACTGAAACAGACTACAAGGTATCAGATTTATATAGAATTGCTTTTGAACATTATGTTGCTGATGATGAAAAAAGCCCTGACAGTAAAACAGAATACCGAATCGCATCTATGCTCCTGGATGGAAAGGGTGTTGAAACTGATTTAGAAAAAGCTATTGACTACTTTAAGCAATCTGCAGAAAAAGGTCATCAATACGCACAATATACGTTAGGTAAAATTTATCTGTCCGATGAATATGGTGTATATGATTTTTCTGCAGCAGTTTCATATTTAGAACAATCTGCTGAACAAGGCAATCAATATGCACAGTATACCTTAGGCAAAATATATTTAGCTGATGAATATGGTGTTGAGGATGTGAATATGGCGATTATGTACCTGACCCAGTCTGCAGAACAGGATAATCAATTTGCTCAATATACCTTAGGTGTTATTTACAGTGATGAAGAATTTGAAGGCGCTGATAGAGATTTATCGAAAGAGTATTTTACTAAATCTGCAGAACAGGGGAATGAGTATGCTCAATATAAACTTGGCAAGCTGTTAATTGATGAAGTTGTAGCCGATGGCAGCTATGGATTTAATTTCGGTCTTGGCTTAGAGTGGATAAAAAAATCTGTTGAACAGAAAAATCAATATGCACAATATGCTTTAGGCAAAATATATTTGTCTGATGAGTACGGTGTTAAGAATATTGATAAAGCTATCAAGTACCTGGAACAGTCAGCTGAACAAAACAATCAATTTGCCCAGTACACATTAGGTGTAATTTACAGTAATGATGAATTTGAAAAAGCTGATGAGAATTTAGCTGAAGAATATTTCACAAAATCAGCAGAGCAAGGCAACCAGATTGCACAATACAGACTTGGCAAGATGCTGATAGATAAAGTTACAACTTTTAATAGCTATGGCTTCTATTTGGGTCTTGGTTTAAATTGGCTTAAACAATCTGCAGAGCAAAATAATCAGTATGCACAGTATGAACTGGGGCGCATCTATTTATCTGATGAATTTGGTGTTAAAAATATCAATATGTCTATTACATATTTTAAGCAGGCGGCTGAACAAGATAATCAATACGCACAATATGCCTTGGGCAAAATATATTTGTCTGATGAATACGGTGTAAAGGATATTAATACTGCAATTTCTTATTTGAATCAGTCTGCAGCGCAGAATAATGAATTTGCACAATACCAGTTAGGCAAATTGTATTATTTCGGTAATGATTTTATTACCCCTGATAAAGAGCTTGGTATGCATTATTTGAAATTATCTGCTGAACAAGGTAATGAATATGCAAAGAATACCATTAACAATATTGAAAATAGAAATAATGCTGAATTTCTTTATCCGGCGAAGCTTATGTTAAGTGAATTAGCCAGGGCAATGGCACTTATGGCTGTTAACAGCTTTCATCAGCACAACAATGAAGAAAACAGGCATAAAAATGATAAACCAAGATTTGTTGCTGACAGTCACCAAAAATCAGCCGGTCATTATCAATCACAATCACAGTCACCAAACAATTATATGCCACGATAGAAAGGATTAAGTTTTATGAGTATAAATGAAAATTTAAGAAATTATGAGGCTGAGGAAGAATTTCTCAATGCTCCTTATAACAAATCTACATATTATATCCCCGGTAAAGTCATTACGGTGGATGAAAACGAAAACATTCGATTTTTACCGGCGGATGATATTAGCGACTTTATTTACGGACAGGATATTGAACCTTTATACCTTTTTGAAGGATATTTGCTTGAACAGGAAGAAAAGGCACAGATTGCTAAGCTAAAAGCAATCAACTTAATTCTTGTTGATTATTCACTTCAAGCTGTATATTTACGAGTGGAAGACAATGAAGAATATATCTTTATTATTTCTAACGAGAATCCTGAGCAGTATTGGAAAGTGAAGTATTCGGATATTAATAATATTCGCTCAAATGAAGTTTTCGTTAACGGCTCTGATAAAATTGAACAAGCAATACTTATTGAATTTGATTAAGGTACGCACCCGGTGCGTACCTATTTTTGTTGTTAGAAAGGAAAAACTAAAATGACAGAAGAACATTATGCACCGGAAACCACATTGTATTTTGAAAGTCAAAAAAGTTTTGATGACTTAACTATACAAAATAAAATAAAGTATCACTTTGAAAAACATCATTTTTCTAATATAACTTTTTCTGCGGATAATATTGTCGGCAATTTGAAAAACTGTACATTCAGAAACTGTACTTTTATAAATTTCGATGGCGAAAATATTAGCTTTGAAAATGCATCCTTTAATAATTGCAGAATTATTAATAGTAATTTAAAAAAGTGCAATTTTGAACGTGCCGGAATGGCTTATTTGCAAATTATTAATTCTGATTTTACTGATGCAAATTTTGCTGCAGCTAAGATTGGTGACACAAGATTTGATGGAAATAATTTATCAGGAGTAAAATTCCACGGTGCAACACTTGATGATGTAATTATTACTGATGCAACCGTCGAAAAACCGGTTGAAGGATTATACAGTGAAAATATTTCAATGGATGGTGCTACTTTTCAGGAACTTGAAGTATGCAGAAATCATATTTTTTCAGAGCTTAAGCTTGAGCCACTTTCTTTTGAACAAACAGCAGAACAAGCTAAGGCGAGCTTAGAACCATTGCCTAATTCAGATTCCAATGTAAAATTTATGTGGAATGGTATTAAAATTGATGGTGTTCTGTATAAAGGTACATATTATTCGGGTTCATACAAGGGTGTTCCCGAAGGTTCAATAACCGTTTCTATGGATAGAAGCAATACGCCACGCATTGAAGGTCTTGAAATTGAAAACAACTCGGATATTATGACAGATTATTTTGAAAAGGATTTTGTTATTATTCGACCAGACTCAATTTATTATAATGCTGCCGTGAAAGCTTCAAATGATTATCAAATTCGTTTGGAAAAAAAGGCAATTAATCAGTATGAAAAATTGGCAGCAAAACGTATTGGAACTCCGATGGAAGCACAATACAAACAAGAAATTGAGAGGCATAAAGCTGCATTAGAAAAACTTCAAAATCAGCAGACAACAAAAGATGTAAAGCCAGCGCATGAAACAGTACCTAAAAATGTTGAACCTATAACCAAACAAACCGTTGTTGTGAACTGTTTTGCAGGACCGGGTGCAGGCAAGACTACCTGTGCTTGGGCAATTGCAAGTGAGCTGAAAAAACGAGGAATTGAAGCTGAATATGTCGGTGAATATGCAAAAGAGCTTGTATGGGATGGTAATACTGAGCTTCTTGATGGTTCGT
The DNA here is from genome assembly GCA_002493325.1 of Ruminococcaceae bacterium UBA7101. Lineage (GTDB taxonomy): Bacteria > Bacillota > Clostridia > Oscillospirales > Acutalibacteraceae > Eubacterium_R. The sequence goes on along the minus strand of DKYL01000061.1, from coordinate 16,165 downwards.
TGAAATCACAGCAACAGCTTTATGATGTGCAAAATCATCGAGTGCAGCGGTTACTGGGGAAGGTTGATGTGGTTGTTACTGATAGCCCTGCAATTTTAGGTGCTATGTATTTGAAACAGCCAAATGCAGAGTTTGAAAGTAAAATAATAAAAGATTTCAAGCAGCAGCATAACTTTAATTTGTTTATCAATAGAGGTGATACTTTCCAGCAAACCGGCAGAATTCATAATCTCGAAGAAAGTAAAATTATTGATAATAACATTAAAGCGTTTTTAGACAGAAACGAAATATATTATGGTACTTATGAACATAGTACAATTGATAAAGTTGTAAACAATATCGAAACACATATAGATAGAGCAAATAATAACTTATCTCTTTCAAACAATTATCCAGCCGACGAATTAGTCGATGCACATAGCTTCTATAAGCCGTCAATATCGCCAAATGAAAGCATATTGAAATTGCAGCAGTATACAATAATAAATGAATTTAATCCTGCACCAAATACATATCAGACCTGGATAAGAAGTGCTGATGATATTAAAAACTTTGAAGAAACTTTGAAAGATAGCGATTGGGAGGACTGGGAGCAAAATGGTTTTGATGAAAGCTATTCAGCTCAAGATGTAGAAGATGCGTTAATTACAGGAAAAATAACAGTTTACAGTTCACATCCGATTGAACAAGGTGTATTTGTCACACCATCACCTATGGAAGCTCAAAGCTACAGCGGTGATGGAAAAATCTACTCAAAAGAGGTTAATCTAAATGCTGTTGCCTGGATAGATCCTACGCAAGGACAATATGCTAATGTTGAGGAATATGTCGCCCGAATGGAAGAAAAAACTGGGCAAACGAAAATATTTGAAAGCAGTATTCCTATTGAACCATCTGATATTCCGCATATGACGTTGGATGAGTTCTTAGCTTCTCGAGGTTTGGCATCACCTGTTGATGATTTTATGATTGATAAATTGAAGCTTCCTCACGGTCAATCAAAATATGATGAACGAAAAATGCACGAAAATGCCCGGAAATCAAGTCAGGAATACCACAGTATGCGTAATGCTGCTGTTAAAGAATATCAAGAAAAGGTCGCTGCAGGGGAGATTATAGAGCCATCTCTTGAAGAAAGATACATAAAAAAGGCAATGGGTAATCCTGATAAACAATCTGTGCAGGCAGCGAGGCGAGTACTTAAAAAAAGAGGATACATTCAAAATGAAAATGGTGAATGGATTAAGCCTGCTGAAGTACAAGCTCAGATGTCTGAACCAACTTTAGCTGAACAGAAAATTGCTGAGGTTAAAGAAAAACTAAGTAATCCACAGATTCCGACTAAGCCTTTGACAAATGAAGAATTTGATATTCTTAAGGGAGAAATAGTTGATATTGCTAAAAATTATCAAGCTGACCCGAAGCTTGCAGCTGAGCTCTTTGCTTTTAAAACTCAGTTTTATCAGTATTCACTAAATAATGCATTGTTGATTCATCTGCAAAATCCACACGCTACTTTTGTTGCATCCTTCACCAAATGGAAGAGTATGGGCTATAGTATCAAAAAAGGTGCTAAGCATATGAAAATCAGCAGACCTATAGAAATTGCTAAATTTCCTCGTGAAGTTAACGGCAAAACCAAAATGATTGATGTCAAAAATGCAAGTGCAGAAGAAAAAACTAAAATTGCAAACGGTGAAATTAAGGTTGAGAAAGTAACAAAATTTGTTCCGCATCAGGTTTTCGACATCTCACAAACTACCTGTTCTCCTGAAGATTATCCTAAAATTTACAGTATGGGCGTTCCTGACATCGAGAAAGCACAGTTATATGAATGTATTGCAGAATATGCTAAAGACAGCGGTTTTAGCGTTACTGAGGAGGATATGTCATCTATCTCTTTAGATGGATATTATAAGCCGTCTGACGATAGTATTCATATTAATTCATTATTACAGGATAGTAAAAAGCTTGAAACAATGGCTCACGAATTGGCTCACGGTGTTTTACATAAAACGACTACGCAGCCTACAGAGATAGCTGAGTTTGAAGCTGAAAGCTTCGGAACTATGCTACAGCGTAAATTGGGTATCCCGGTGAGTGAAGACAGTAAACGCTATATTAAAAATTATTTTGATAAATCAAGTTCACTTACTAAAGCAAAGTTTGATATGAATGATACGCTTAACAGATTGTCAAAAGCATTTAAGCACGTTTCAACCGGTATTGATAATAAGATTGAGGAAATGGGCTATGGTGCACCTCGTGAACAAGGAAGGTCATTATCACAAGCAAAAGCTCAAGCTGTAGACCCGGTGAAAATAAGCTCAAATTTTACGCAAGCTCTGTAGATGGTAAAAATACAGAGCCAAATATGTTTAGTAAATTCAGAAGTAAGAGAGGTAACAATAAGAGTGCAAAAACCAACACCACTTAGAATTGTTTTATCAATAATCGTTACCGTAGTTTTCTATTCTTTTCTAACTGCTTTATTTTCGATAAACGAAATAATAAATAATCAGCTTGAAGGATTTCTCAAAGGTTTATCTGTTCTGTGGGGCGTAAAATTAATAATATCTGCTTTAATGGGATTTTTAGTATTGGTATACCAAGAGCAGAGATTGAATAATGTTAAAGATAAAGTGGTCGGTAACGGGCAGTATGGTCGCTCTCGCTGGATGACAGATAAAGAAAAGAGAGAAAGCTATACATACGTTAAGGATGGAAAAGAGAAGCTTCCCGGCTTTGTTATCGGCAGGGAAGACAACGAATGGATTGTAGAAGCAAGCGATAAAACTGTTTGCCAGGTTGCACCTCCCGGCGGCGGTAAAACAAAATGTGTTTTTATTCCAACTCTGTATTACAATGCGAGGGTGAACAGAAATACAAAAGGTAAAGGTGCAAGCTTGTTATCCCTTGACGTAAAAAGTGAAAATTTCAAATCGTCAGGCTATGAGCTGAAGCAATCAGGTTATGATGTACTGTTTCTGGATTTCCGTAATCCATCAGGAAGCTATCATTTTAATCTAATGAATGGTGTTAACAGTGAAATTGACCTGAGTAAAAATGCAGTATCAAAGGAAGACGGTATGCGCCATTATGCCAGAGCTGAAAGGTATGCAAAGCAGGTAAGCTCAAGCATAGTAAAAAATATAATGGGCGAAACAAAGGATAGCTCATCAGACTTCTTCGATAAAACTGCCCAGGGTTTGATTACCGGTCTGCAGCTTATGGTTTCACAATATGGCTCAGATAATGAAAGGCATATTATAAGTGTTTTTAAATTGATTATCGAGCTTAACGGACTTATTGATAACGGAAATATCGAAGCCGGAAAACAAAAGTCAAAGCTCATGGAGCTGCTGCAGTTCATTGATGATGAACGTATAACTGACTATGTGGGTGCATCGGTTAATGCGGATGTACGAACATCAATGAATGTTTTCTCTTCAGCCTTAGCTAAGTTGATTGAGTTCATTGATGCGGAGCTTGAGCAAATGATATGCGATCATTCTTCAGAAATTGATGCGAAGTCATTTATGGATAAGCCTACAGCTATATTTGTTATCTGTCCTGATGAAGACAGCAGCAGACACTTTTTTGCAAGCTTGTTTATCAGATATTTTACAACACAGTTAATAGACCTGGCAGAAACAAGTCCTGGTATGATATTGCCACGAAAGGTTTTATGCCTATGGGATGAATTCGGTAATATGCCGGCAATTAAGGATGTGGATGCATTGTTTACTGCAGCCAGGTCAAGAGGTATCAGATTTCTGTACTCGCTTCAGAGCTTTAGTCAGCTGCAGAAAAACTACAACAAAACCTATGCAGATATAATTATGGATGCATCACAGGTTTTGATGTTTACTTTTCTATCACCGGGAGCACTTGAAACTGCAAAAAAATTATCTGAAACCTTAGGTAATCGTACTATATTATCAGGAAATATTAATCGAAGGCAAAGACCCTTTGAACTATGGGAACAGGATGTTACAACAGGTCAGCAGATGATTAAGCAGCCATTGATGTTTCCCGAAGATATATTGTCATTGCCTATTGGTACCTGGGTAGTGATAAAAACCGGAGGTAAAACAGACCAAATTAAAATGAAAACGAAAACTCCGATGTATTCTGACTACTGCACCGTTAACCAGGAATATAGTGAAAATATAAAAAATGAGTATCACGATATAATGGTTCTCAGTGGTGATAAAATCAGAAGACTTGGAGCAATAGCGAAGAACAAACTAACAGTTGGTATGTTCGATTAATAAAGAGGCAGTCACTTGTGCAAGGACACAAGTGACTGCTTTAACAATGAATATAAAAGAACACATAAAAAAAGGAACACACAAATGCAAAGATTTATTAAAATACCAAATGCAGTATTTGAGCTGCAGCTTACACCTATGCAGCTTTTAACCTATGCTGCCATTGTATCATTAAAAAGTAAAGCGAATTTTACAAGAGCAACAGGAAGGACAATAGCAGATAAATGTAATATTACTCCAAACAGCGTTTATACGGCTATTCAGGAGTTAGAAAATTTAGGTCTGATAAAGAAGACGAATCATTATGAAAATGGTAAAAGAACCACAAACAGCTACAGAATCAATCCGATTTGTGGCAAATTCACAAAGATAGAATATAGTGTATTCGATTATAAGCTCTCTCCATCAGAGTTTGCGGCATATGCAGTAATCAAAAGCAAAATGAATCACGCAAAACTTGCTTTTCCAAGCTTGAGCCAAATCGCAAAGCTTGCCAATATCTGTATTGACACAGTAATAAAAGCAGTGAGAAAATTAGAAGCAATTCATATCATTACATACAGCCACTATATTCGTAAATGTGGCTGTTTTGGACACAATAACTATACCGTTATTGATTTTATTAAAAAGACAATTACAGAGCATAAGACAAGCTCTGATTATATATTAAATGAAAATAAATATAGTAATATTAAGCATAAGCTCAAAAAAGCAGGCTTAAAATTTTTAAACAATATGTGGTACTCGAAATTTTGGGCAACTATATTAGACCCACTTAAGAACGTAGTTAGAAAAAAGAATAAATCTCTCTTTAGTACACAATATCTATAACATTCAGAGTATAATAATATTAATAGAATAGGGAATATTCTGCCTTTTTGCGGATGCCGCGTTAATGTAAAATTCGGATTTTTCTTTTCTAACAAATAAAATGTACAATTTTCAAATAGTTTATTGACATTTTGGTATGTTATGATATAATATAATTAACGTACGTAATGGCGAACGTAAATTGCATTGGAGGAGTTGATTTTATGTATAATGTAAACATAACAAATGCGAGAGGTAATTTGTATAACCTTGTTGATATGGCTATAAATTACAGTGAGCCGGTTAATATTGTTACCAAAAAAGGTAATGCTGTATTAATCAGTGAAGCTGACTATAATGCTCTTATGGAAACACTTTATCTTTCATCCGACCCGGAGTTCAAGAAATCACTGATTGAGGGGATGAATACACCAATCGAAGAATGCTTTGATGAAAGTGAGCTTGAATGGTAATGTATAATTTAAAATTTACGAAACTGGCGATAAAAGATAGTAAGTTGCTTAAATCAGCCGGTCTTGATGAAAAAACTAAAAGGTTATTGGAAATTATTAAAGAAAATCCGTTTCAAAATCCTCCGCCATATGAAAAGCTGGTTGGGGATTTGAGTGGAATGTACTCAAGACGAATTAATATACAGCATCGACTTGTGTATACTGTTGATGAAAACAACCAAAATATCATAGTTTTGAGAATGTGGAAACATTATGAAATGTAAAAGGTACGCACCCGGTGCGTACCTACATAAACCTCTTGACATATTTAACCAAGCTATATATAATTAGCTATAAAGGTTTGTAAAAATGAATAAAAACCCTCATAGCTGCTGAACGGGTGCAACCGTTCAGCAAGCTTGCGCCTTAAGATGTCTGCAAACATCTGTAAGACTTATGAGAGCTATCATTCTGTGTATTAATTTTTTAATACGCATTGCATAGATTTTGTAGGAAACTCACAGTTGCTTTGCATCGGCTGTGGGTTTTCTTCTTTTCAAACCTAAGACAATTGAATACCAACATTAAAGGAAAGGTACAAAAGGTACTTGCTAACGAGTTATGCCATGACTACGCACTCGGTGCGCACGAGCGAGCCAACTGTGGAAGAGTTGTTATCTGCTTGTACCGGGTAAGGCAATTCAAAAGATTGTCTGTTAGGATACGTGGCAAACCTCGTAATGTGTACTTCGAGGGTAGGCACAGGTTAGCGATACTATAATGTTGTAATAAAAAGATTACCGATTATAATAAACAATTACAATCGGTAAGTAGATGGCGCAGAGGGTGGGATTCGAACCCACGCGCCCT
>DKYL01000061.1:0-9441 GCA_002493325.1 Ruminococcaceae bacterium UBA7101 | reverse complement strand
CCTCGTTATGACCACTTCGATACCTCTGCGTTTGGTGCTCAATAATATTACCACAGTAAAAGCAACTTGTCAACCCTTTTTTTGAAAAAATAAAAGCTCCTTGGTACAAGGAGCTTTTCACTGATAAATCAGTCCTTCATTGCTGCAAAACATTCGCTGCAGTAAACAGGACGGTCGCCGTTTGGTACGAACGGAACTTTGCATTCTGCACCGCAGTTTGCACATACTGCATCGTGAAGCTCTCTCGGAGCTCTTGCAGCTGCCTTTCTCTTGTCACGGCATTCCTTGCATCTTTGCGGCTCGTTTACGAATCCCTTTTCTGCATAAAATTCCTGCTCGCCTGCAGTAAATACAAAATCGTTGCCACAGTCTTTACAGGTCAGTGTCTTGTCTTCAAACATTTTAAATTACCTCTCATTCTTAAAGCTCACAGCTTTACATTACTTAATTTTTTGCGAACTCTTTGTAAGGCATTGTCTATTGCCTTAGGTGTTTTAGTTAATCGCTTCGCAATTTCATTGTAACTGCAGCCGACAATATGAAGCCGTAAGACTTCATTTTCAAAATCCGAGAGATTCTTTTGAAGAACAGAAGTTAACATTGAAACGCTTTCTCTGGCAATAAATATATCTTCTGCACTGTCAAATCCGTTTTCTATGGGGATTTCCTCCTCCATATACTCAACAACATTTTGTACCGGAATGTCCTTAAGTCTTTTGAATTTCCGCAGTGCAGTCTGCATAGCATTATCAACACAGATTTTAGCATAGGTTTTGAAGCTTGCTCCTTTGCTGCTGTCATATGACTTTATAGCAGCAAGAAGACCAATCATACCCTCCTGAATCAAATCCTCCCTTTCCATAGGGGAGTCTTTATATTTGGAGGCGGTCATTTCAACCATTGCTCTGTAATCTTTGATGATAGCTTCCTGCTTTTTTCTATCACCTGATTGCGCATTTGAAAGAATTTGGTCGTATGGTTTTTTTATATCCATTGACATAATCCTCTCCCACCTTAATATAAATAATAACAGAATAATATATTATAGTCAACTAATTTTTTTGAAATCAGCCGAAAAATTTATGCAATATCAACAAATATTACAAAATCCCGGCTTTAATAGTCGGGATTTGTCGAAAATGTCTTTTAAACATTGAAGCGGAAAAGAACAATATCTCCGTCCTTCATAACATATTCCTTGCCCTCTGATCTTACAAGCCCTTTTTCCTTGGCGGCAGTCATACTTCCACATTCCATCAAATCCTTGAAAGCAACAACCTCGGCTCTGATAAAGCCACGCTCAAAGTCTGTGTGTATTTTGCCTGCAGCCTGCGGTGCTTTCGTGCCGTTTTTGATTGTCCATGCTCTTACCTCAGGCTTGCCTGCTGTCAGGTAGGAAATAAGACCAAGCAGTGCATAGCTCTTTTTAATCAGTCTGTCAAGACCGCTTTTTTCAAGCCCCATATCTGCAAGGAACATTTCCTTTTCCTCATCATCAAGCTGAGCAATTTCAGCCTCCATTTCAGCACAGATAGGCAGTGTTTCAGCACCCTCAGCAGCAGCTATTTTCTCAACTGTTTTATAGAAAGGATTGTTTTCAATTCCGTTGGTGAAATCATTTTCGCCCATATTGCAGGCATAGATAACGGGCTTGATTGTCAGCAGTGAAACCTCTTTCAGATATTCCTGTTCGTCATCGTCTATCTCAATACTTCTTGCAGTTTTGCCCTGCTCCATTTCAGCCTGAAGCCTTTCAAGAAATTCGACCTCGGGTGCAAGCTTTTTGTCACCCTTCATTGCTTTTTTTCTGCTGTCAATTCTTCTTGAAAGAATATCAAGGTCTGAAAGAATTAATTCAAGATTGATTGTTTCAATATCCCTTGCAGGGTCTATGCTTCCGTCAACGTGGGTGATGTCGTCATTTTCAAAGCAGCGTACAACGTGAATGACTGCATCAACCTCACGGATATGCGACAGGAATTTGTTGCCCAAGCCTTCGCCCTGAGAAGCACCCTTAACAAGTCCTGCAATGTCAACAAATTCAATTGTTGCAGGTGTGAACTTATCAGGCTCATACATTTCTGCCAGCTTATCCAGTCTTTCGTCAGGAACGCAAACCATACCTACATTGGGTTCAATGGTGCAGAAGGGATAGTTAGCACTTTGTGCACCTGCATTCGTTATTGCATTAAACAGTGTGCTTTTGCCCACGTTCGGCAATCCTACAATACCAAGCTTCATATGTAAATCTCCTTAGAATAAAAATCTGTTTGCATAATCCCATATATTATATATCAAAAAAATCAGTTTTACAAGTGCTAAATGCTCTTGACTTTAAAGGTCAAATAATATATTATATTTCTAATAATTTTTTAGATAGTGTAAAGCTTTGCTGTAATTTGTCGGGGTTTGACATTTTATATGCAGAAAAGAGAGGCGAAAATTATGAAACTCAATGGTTCGCAGATTGTTCTTGAGGTTTTAAAGGAACAAGGGGTAGATACTATTTTTGGCTACCCGGGCGGTACAATTCTGAATATTTTTGATGAGCTTTATAAGTATGGCGATACATTTAACCATATTCTTACAGCTCACGAGCAGGGTGCTTCACACGCTGCAGACGGCTATGCCCGTGCAACAGGCAAGGTTGGCGTCTGCTTTGCAACATCAGGTCCCGGATCAACGAATCTTGTCACAGGTATTGCAACTGCTTATATGGATTCCATTCCTGTTGTTGCAATTACCTGCAACTATGCTACAGAAGGTCTTGGCAGGGATTCCTTCCAGGAGGTTGATATTACAGGTATTACAATGCCGATTACCAAGCATAACTTTATGGTTAAGGATGTAAATGAGCTTGCTGATACCATCCGCCGTGCTTTTGAGATTGCACAGAGCGGACGCAAGGGTCCTGTTCTTGTTGATATTCCCAAGGATATTACCTCGGCAATGTGTGAGTATGAACCGCAGCCTAAAATTGAAGTTAATAATCACAAAACACCAAAGGAAAAATGCCTTAAAAGAGCAGTTGACCTTATTTCACAGGCTAAAAAACCGCTTATCTATGTTGGCGGCGGTGCAATTCTGTCAGAGGTTGGTGAGGATTTAATCACCTTTGCCGAAAAGATTGATGCACCTGTTGTATCCTCACTTATGGGACTTGGTGCAGTGCCGAACGGTCATCCGCTTCATCTCGGTCTTATCGGTATGCACGGCCATTTTGAGTGCAATAAGGCAGCTCACGATTGTGATGTGCTTATTACCTGCGGCGCAAGATTTTCTGACCGTGTTGCAGGCAACAGAGCAAAGTTCGCTCCGAATGCTGAGATTTTACATATTGATATTGATTCAGCAGAAATGGACAAAAATATCGTTTCAAACTACCATTTAAGAGGTAATTTAGCTGATATTATCCCTATGCTCACACGTGAGCTTGAGCAGCTTGACCACAGCGAATGGAGAGCTGAAATTGAAGGCTTCAAGCGTCCTTTTGTTCAGCTTCAGATTGAGGACTATGTTAATCCGCAGGCAGTTATCGAGGCAATTGATAATAAAACACCTGATGATACTGTTGTTGTTACCGACGTAGGTCAGCATCAGCTGTGGGCAGCGCAGTTCTATAAATACAAGCTCCCGCGTACACTTTTAACATCAGGCGGTTTGGGCACAATGGGCTATTCGATGGGTGCGGCAATGGGTGCTGCAGTCGGCTGTCCTGATAAACGTGTTATTATGTTTGTAGGCGACGGCGGTTTCCATATGAATTTAACCGAGCTTGCAACAATGGCATCCTATAATATTCCTGTTATTATGTTTGTTATGAACAATACGGTTTTAGGTATGGTACGCCAGTGGCAGAAGATTTTCTATGGCAATCGTTTTTCTGATACCGACCCACACAGAGCAACTGATTTTGTTAAGGTTGCCGAGGCTTTCGGTGTTAAAGGTATGCGTATTCATACCAATGACGAAATTGATGCTGTTATTGATGAGGCTCTTAAGGTTAACGGTCCTGTACTTATTGAATGCAGAATTTCACCGGATTCAAATGTTCTTCCGATGATACCTCCCGGTGGTTCTGTAAAAGATATTAAGGAGGAGATGTAATTATGGCAGAAGAAAAGCTTGTTTTGTCCGTTCTTGTTGACAATGTTTCGGGTGTTCTTCAGCGTGTGGCTGGTCTTTTCTCAAGACGAGGCTATAACATCAGCTCACTTACGGTAAGTGAAACGGAAGATCCTGCATTTTCAAGAATGACGATTGAATCCTATACCGAGCCTGAAAATTTCAGACAGATTAAGGCGCAACTCCTGAAGCTTGAGATTGTCAAAAAGGTAGCAGAGCTTACGGATGATAAATCCGTTTCAAGCGAGCTGCTGTTAATCAAGGTTTCGGCAGCGGGTGTTGAAAAGAAAAATGCTCTCCTTGCACTTAATATGCGTTATGGAGCAAGAGTGCTTGATGTATCCATGACTACAATGACACTTGAATTTACAGGTGCAGGCTCTACCATTGATATGTTTGTTGAAGAGATTGAAAGCAGCTTCGGCATTGTCGAGCTTGCCCGCACAGGTATTACATCACTTGAGCGCGGCGAAGGCTCATTTACCGACGATATATAAATAAGGAATGAAACAAAAGAAATAAGGTGAAAATTATGTCTATGACTATGACACAAAAAATATTGGCAGACCATGCAGGGCTTGACAGTGTTGTTGCAGGTCAGCTCATTGAAGCTAAGCTGGATATGGTTTTGGGTAATGATGTTACCTCACCGGTTGCCATTAATGAAATGAATAAATTCGGCAAAACCGATGTCTTTGATAAAACAAGAATTTCCCTTGTAATGGACCATTTTACTCCGAACAAGGATATTCAGTCTGCTGAAAACTGTAAGCAGGTAAGAGAATTTGCCAAGAAGAATGATATTCTCCACTACTACGATGTAGGTAATATGGGCATTGAGCATGCGCTTCTTCCTGAGCAGGGTATTGTTACAGCAGGTGACTGCATTATCGGTGCGGATTCACACACCTGTACATACGGTGCCCTGGGTGCTTTTTCAACAGGTGTCGGCTCAACAGATATGGCAGCAGGTATGATAACAGGCAAGGCTTGGTTTAAAGTGCCTTCTGCTATTAAGGTTGTTATCACAGGTAAAAAGGCACAGTGTATTTCAGGTAAGGATGTTATTCTTCACCTTATCGGAAAGATCGGCGTTGACGGTGCTCTTTATAAGTCACTTGAATTTACCGGTGACGGCATTAAGGAGCTTTCCATGGATGACCGCCTTTGTATCTCAAATATGGCAATTGAATGCGGTGCCAAAAACGGAATTTTCCCCGTTGACGAGGTTACACTTGAATATATTAAGGACAGAGGTCAAAGACCTTATAAGGTTTATGAGGCTGATGAAGATGCTGCGTATGATTCTGTTGTTGAGATTGATTTAAGCAAGCTCAGCCCCACTGTTGCCTGTCCTCATCTTCCTGAAAACACAAAGACTGTTGATGAGCTTGGCAAAATTGAAATTGATCAGGTCGTTATCGGCTCCTGTACAAACGGCAGAATGGAGGATATGCGTATTGCCGCATCCATCCTTAAGGGCAAAAAGGTTGCAAAGGGCGTTCGCTGCATTGTAATCCCTGCAACACAGACCATTTATCTGAACTGCGTGAAAGAGGGTCTTGCCGAGATTTTTGTTGAAGCAGGTGCAATCGTTTCAACTCCTACCTGCGGTCCATGTCTTGGCGGTCATATGGGTATTCTTGCAAGCGGTGAAAAGGCAGTTTCCACATCTAACAGAAACTTTGTAGGACGTATGGGTCATACAAAGAGTGAAATTTATCTTGCATCACCTGCAGTTGCGGCTGCTTCTGCAGTGAAGGGTTATATTGCAGATCCGAGAAAGGAGGCTTAATTATGAAAGCAAAGGGTTTAGTTCATAAGTTCGGTGATAATGTTGATACAGATGTTATCATTCCTGCACGTTACCTTAACAAGAGCGACGAGGCTTGGCTTGCCTCCCACTGTATGGAGGATATTGACGCTGATTTTGTAAACAGAGTTAAAGAAGGCGATATTATGGTTGCCGAGGCTAACTTTGGCTGTGGTTCTTCAAGAGAACACGCTCCCATTGCGATTAAGGCTTCCGGTATTTCCTGTGTTATCGCATCAACCTTTGCGAGAATTTTTTACCGCAATGCTATTAATATAGGTCTTGCTATTCTTGAATGTGATGAGGCTGCAAGAGAAATTAAAGCAGGAGATGAGGTTGAGGTGGATTTTGACAGCGGTGTTATTACCGATAATACCACAGGCAAAACCTATCAGGCTCAGCCATTCCCTCCGTTTATTCAAAATATCATCAAAGACGGCGGTTTGATGAAATCCATTAATAAATAATTGAGGCTTGATATGCAATTGATTTTATCCGAGGAGAATTTGCATCACTTATGGGGCTCTGCCACAGAATACTGGTTCTCCCGTACCGATTACACAATACATAAATACAGTGATTTACCGAGCGAAGACCATACAGTACTGGTTGAACACGGCTTTATTCCGTTTTTGACAATCAGCAATGAGGAGGTTATCAGGGCTTATATGAAATCCCTTGATAATCCCAAGCTGTCCGATAAGCTTGACGGCTTGTCATCAGAGGAATGTGTTGAAGTGTTCTGGAAATATTTTAATGCTTATGATGATGTTTCATCAGGCTTCAGCGAATTTGAAAAAAAGTTTGTTGAAAAAAAGTTTACTGAATGGTGCAGAGAAAATGCTGTTGAATATAAGGTGATATAAAATAACACCCATTAACTTAGTTGTTAATGGGTGTAATTTTTTATACATAGGAATGTTCAACCGTTACAATCAGATTCACACTGCTGTCTGTTTTTTTATATTCAGCTTTTAATTCATTCAGTATATCTGCCGTGGTTTTTTTGTCATAGGGAACTACCAAATCAAAAAGCAAAGTGTTGGTATTGCCTTTGACAAGCCTGAACTCGTGAAAGCTGTAATTATCATTTATTTTTTTGATGACTTGTTCGGTCATATTCTTGTAATAGTCAACAGTTTCATCGTCGACAACAATCGGGTCCATATGAATACAGATTACAATATGAAGCTCGCTTGAAATCCTTTTTTCAACACGGTCTATAACGTCATGAATTTCAACAATGTCTGCGTCGGAGGGAACCTCTGCGTGTGCCGAAGCGATAATCCTTCCGGGACCGTAGTCGTGAATGATTAAGTCGTGAACACCGAGTATAAGCTCTTCCTGCAGCATTATGTTTTCAATGCTTCTTACAAGCTCTTTGCTTGGTGCATTGCCGAGAATTTTGCCTGTTATATCACGCACAATTCCGACACCAGAGCTGAATATGATTACAGCCACTGCAAGACCGATAATTCCGTCTGCTCTTTTTAAAGGTGTAAGTGCAGAAATAAGCAGTGCTGCCATTGTTGCGGCAGTGGCAATACAGTCATTCAAACTGTCCTGTTTTATTGCTTTCAAATTCAGATTATCGGTTTTTTTATAAAGAATATTATTGAAAAAAGCCATATAAAGCTTGATTCCGATTGCCGCTGCCAGCACAATTATATACCATATATTGAAGCTGATTTCAGAGGGATTAAGTATTTTTATAACCGAATTTTTGGCAAGCTCAAAGCTCATTAAAAAGATTAAAAAGGATACTGCAAGGGCGGTTACATATTCAAATCTGCCGTGCCCGAAGGGGTGCTCCTCATCTGTCGGCTTGTTTGCAAGCTTGCTGCCGAGAATGGTTATAATTCCAGAGCCTGCATCTGACAGGTTGTTGACTGCATCCGCTGTTATGGAAACTGCACCGCTTATACTGCCTATCGTAAATTTGAAAATACACAGCAGGGTGTTGCATATGATTCCGAAAATACCGCTCAGTATTCCAAGACTTTCTCTTTCATTTTTCGATTTTTTCAATGCCAGCTTGATTAAAAGTTTTGACATATTTATATCACGGCTTTCTGTATGAATGTGTAATAGATAATTATATAAATACCTTTATAACATATTTTATTCTTTAAAACAACTTATTTTTGTGTTATAATGAATAAAAATTTTATGGTGATGAAATGAAGAAACTACTTATTATCAACGGCTCGCCCCGTGAAAAGGGTGTGTCAGCAGAGCTTATGAATCAGGTTAAAAGATATTTTGCAGATTGTGATGTTAAACAGTATGATACCTATAAAATGTCACCTGCACCCTGTACGGACTGCAAATACTGCGAGTATCATCAGGGCTGTTCAAATAAGGATTTGGATATATTTTTTGAGGATTTTGAAGATGCCGATTATATCGTGTTTTTCAGTCCTGTATATAATAACTTTTTCCCTGCACCCTTAAAGGCAATTATTGACCGTTTTCAGCGCTATTACAGTGCAAGGTTTAAACGTGGAGATAAGCCGCCTATTAAAAAGCCCAAAAGAGTAGGGGCTGTTATCTGCAGCGGCTCCAACGCAAGGCAGTGTGCCGATTATATGGTTTCAACCTTAAAGCAGGCTTTTACCGTACTGAACGGAGAGGTCTGTTCAAGATATTATATTCCGAATACCGATTCAGGCAACTACACCTTCAATATTACCGAGCTTGAAAAATTTGTTCATTTTCTTAAAGGTTAAATTATAATTGAAAATTTTATCAGATTATGTTATTATTAAATTAGAATTGGGGGTTATGAAAATGAAAAAAGTAAAAGCTATAGGTGCAGTTGTTGTATGTCTTTGTCTTATTGCAGGCATATTTGCAGGCTGCTCAAAAATTTCCTTTGAAGGAAAATGGAAATCTACAATTGATTTGACAGAAGAGTTCTGCGAGGCTGCCGATATGTCGGGCGATGCTGAAATGGGTCAGTATTATGATAAGCTGAATATACCGTTGTCTGTTGATGTTATTTACACTTTTTACAGTGATAACAGCTATACCTGTGCTGCTGATGAAGAAAAGTTCAAGGCTGATTTTGATGCGGTTGCTGAAAAATACATCAATTACATGATTGAAGGAATGTATAAGTATGCCGAGGCTCAGGGTATGAGCAGAGATGAATTTGACGAATATTATGAGGAAGAAAACGGCGTTTCGGTTCTTGAGGATATTACTGCAGAGTTTGAAGCAGAGGTTCCGTCAGCTTATTATGAAATGCTGGACGAGTTGACAGAAACAGTGCCGCAGCATCTTGGAATTAAGGATGACAGATTTTATCACACCGATGATAACGGCAATGAGCTTGGTTATCAGACATTTACCTTAGAGGGCGATACCCTTACCATAACAGGCGAGTATGATATGCAGGATAATCCTGTTGATGAGGAGGAATATCCAATCGTATTAACCAAAATGGCAGAATAGCAGAATGAATATATTTTATACCGCTGATTTTCAGCGGTATTTGATTT
>DKYL01000062.1:28712-28878 GCA_002493325.1 Ruminococcaceae bacterium UBA7101 | reverse complement strand
ATTTCGATAAATAATCTCCCTCGTGCTGCGAAAGCAGAATACAGGCAAAAAAATAAGACCTATCGGTCAATCAAACCTATTTACGAGGTACAACTACTATAGCACAGAGTCAAATTATAGTCAAGCATTTTTAGCAAAAAAGTTTGCAATTAGCGACAATTTATAT
>DKYL01000062.1:14819-28470 GCA_002493325.1 Ruminococcaceae bacterium UBA7101 | reverse complement strand
TTTGCAATTAGCGACAATTTATATTATTATATATAAACAACACTATGTATTGTGCAGGAGAGCCGATATGACCACAATTATAATCGGTGCAGGAGCAAGCGGACTTGCCTGTGCCATAAGGCTAAAACAAAATAATTACAGCGATGAGGTTATCGTTCTTGAGCGATTAAGCACGGCAGGGAAAAAAATTCTTGCCACAGGCAACGGCAGATGCAACCTGTCAAACAGTTCAGCCGATGGCTGTGAAAAGGTGCTTGATTTTTTCAGCAGTCTGGGTCTTGTTACAAGAGCAGACGAGGAGGGCAGAATTTACCCCTATTCCAATCAGGCGGCAACCGTGCTTGAAATACTGCTTGATACCTGCGAAAAGCTCGGTGTGGAAATCATAACCGACTGTACTGCCGAAGCTGTAGATAAAGATCTGACCGTAACAACCAATCAGGGCATATTTATGGCAGATAATATTGTAATCGCCTGCGGCGGCAAGGCACAGGCAAAATTAGGCTCAGACGGCAGCGGATTTAAAATATTAAAAGGCTTGGGACACGCAATCACGCCACTGTCACCTGCTCTTGTTCAGCTTACGTCACCGAGCAAGTATCCAAGACAGCTCAAGGGTCACAGGGTTAAATGCAATATGTCAATACTGCTGGACAATGAGGTTGCAGACAGTGAATACGGCGAGGTGCTTTTTACTGACTACGGACTGTCAGGCATTGTGACAATGAACCTGTCGCACATTGTTGGTGAAAATTTCATATCGGACAAGCCGAAAAAATGTCACGCAGTGCTTGACCTGATACCTGAAATGAGCACTGCCGAATTGACAGAATATGTGAACAGGTATAAATCATTAAAAGGAATACTCGGCACACGGCTTTCGGTAATCATAGAAAAACAGGCTGAGGGCAATGCCGATAAAATGGCAGAATATGCAAAAAACTGGAAACTCATCATCAACGGAACAAAGGGCTTTGATTTTGCACAGATAACAAACGGCGGTGTTAAAGCCGATGAGCTGACTGATTATGAATCAAACTTAGCTGAGAACATTTACGTTTGCGGTGAAATTATTGAGGGCAATCTCCCCTGCGGCGGATTTAATCTGAATCAGGCGTGGCTCAGCGGAATAACCGTTGCTAATAATATAGGTGAAAAATATGATAAGAATAAATGAAATAAAGCTGTCACTTGATGAGGAGGAAAGCCTGCTCATTGACAAAGCAGCAAAAATACTGAAAATCAACAAAAAATATATAGACTCTTATACCATTTATAAAAAGAGCATTGATGCAAGAAAAAAGGATGACGTGCATTTTACATATTCGATTGATGTCATCATCACCCTCGACGAGGAGCAGATTATGTCAAAATGCAAGTCAAATAAGGTGCAGCTTGTCAAGCCTTACAAATACGAGCTGCCTGTCAACAATCGTACCAGCAAGTTTAGACCGATCGTTGTTGGCTTTGGTCCAGCGGGTATGTTTGCAGGCTTAATTCTTGCAGAGGCAGGCTTAAATCCGATTATCCTTGAACGCGGAACGGATGTTGACACCCGAACAAAAGACGTTAACAAATTCTGGCAGGACAAGGTGCTCAATGAGGAATCCAATGTTCAGTTCGGCGAGGGCGGCGCAGGAACATTTTCCGACGGCAAGCTGACAACAGGTATTAAAAGCCCGTTCATCAGGAAAATACTTGAGGAGCTTTATGAGGCAGGTGCACCCGAGGAAATTCTCTATTCCTCAAAGCCCCATATCGGCACAGACAGATTGGTTATTGTAGTTAAAAATATAAGAAAAAAGATTGAAAAGCTTGGCGGTGAGGTAAGACTGCAGTGCAAGCTTGAAAAGCTGATTTGTGCCAACAGCTTTGTGCACGGTGTTACCTATTCCCATAACGGTGAATTAATCGACCTTGAAGCAGACAGTGTCATTATGGCAATCGGTCACAGTGCAAGGGATACTGTTGAAATGCTGTACAATATGGGTGCTGAAATCATTCAGAAGCCATTTTCAGTGGGTGCAAGAATAGAGCATCCGCAAAAGCTGATTAACGCAGCACAGTACGGCAGATTTGCCAATCATCCAAAGCTGGGTGCGGCTGATTACAAGTTAGCCTGCCACGGACTCCACGAGCGTGGTGCTTACACCTTCTGTATGTGCCCGGGCGGAACAGTTGTTGCCGCCGCCAGCGAAAAAGAGGGTGTTATTGTTAACGGAATGAGCTCACTGGCACGTGACGGCGAGAATGCAAATTCCGCACTGCTTGTGGGTATTGAGCCAAAGGATTTCCCAAGCGAGCACCCATTGGCAGGTATATATTATCAAAGAGAAATTGAGAACACGGCATATAAGCTTGCAGGAAGTAATTACAACGCTCCTGCTCAGCTTGTGGGTGATTTCCTTAAGGGTATTGAGAGCAAGGTGCTGGGCAGTGTTAACCCGACCTGCCCCACAGGTGTAACCCTTACAAACCTTGACGAATGTCTGCCCCAAAAGGTATCTGCAACGATGAAATCCGCCATTGTTGAAATGGATAAAAAGCTGAAGGGCTTTAATATGTATGATGCCGTTTTAACGGCTCCCGAAACACGCTCTTCAAGCTCTGTAAGAATTTTAAGAGATGAATTTTTGCAGTGCAACCTGAGAGGTGTTTACCCCTGCGGTGAAGGTGCAGGCTATGCTGGCGGTATCGTATCCGCCGCAGTTGACGGTGTGAAATGTGCCCACGCAGTGCTCAGTGACGAACACTAAACTTTCGTTTTAACGGAGGAACAGAATATGAGAATGAAAAGAAAGAAAAATCTGGAGGAGCGTATTAATGCATCCTCAGATTATCTTACAATAATGCACAATGACTCGCTGAATTATAAGGATGCCGTCAGCGAGGACCACAGGCTGAATTTCAGCGAGTTATTCGGCAACGACAAGCCTGTGTATTTAGAGGTGGGCAGCGGCAAGGGTCAGTTTGGCTGCACCTTTGCACAGCGCAACCCCGACAAAAATATTCTTTGCGTGGAGCGAAACAGGAATGTACTTATTCTTGCCATTGACAGTGCAAGAGAAATGGGACTTGGCAACATCCGTTTTCTTTGCGGAACGGCTGAATACCTGCCGTCATACATAGAGGAAAATTCTGTTGAAGAAATTTATCTTAATTTCTCCTGTCCTTTCCCAAAGCACAGGCATATTGCACACAGGCTCACCAATCCGCGCTTTTTAGAGATATTCAAAAGAATAATGAAGGATGACGGCGTGATTTGTCAAAAAACGGACAATATGCATTTCTTTGAATATTCCCTTGAGCAGTTTTCCGCCTGCGGCTTTAAGCTTTCCAATATTTCACTTGATTTACACAACAGTGACTTTGAGGGAAATATTGTAACGGAATACGAACACAAATTCTCTTCACAGGGATATCCTATCTATCGATTAGAGGCAAGGCTGAAATAATGCAAAAATAATCAAAATGAGTTACAATTTAATCACATTGGTTTTCAACGCAGCCATTGCCGCAGTATCATTTTTAATTTGTGCGGCTGGCATTGCAAAAAACTGAAAAACAAAAGGGGCTGTAAAAAGCAAAAGCTTTTTACAGCCCCTTTTTTGCTTTATTCATCCTTAGGTTTTTCTATATTTTCAAGTGCAAATCTGACTGCTGCAATTACAAAGGCTGTAAATGTGCAGTTTTGGCTCTTTGTCGCTCTGTTGATTTCTGCAATTAAATCATCAGGAAATCTTATGGTTTTATTTGTTGCTTGCTTTGATTTTATTGGTATTTTAAATTCTTTCATTTTCTCACCTTCTGATATTGATGCATTTGCATTATATTCCAATTAAGACTTTTTGTCAATAGTCTTGATTGGAATGTTGTATAATATTATTCGGAGGAATTATTATGGATTATATAGACAGATTAACCGAACTCAGAAATGAAAATGATTTAAAACAGTCTGAATTATCGGATTTATTAGGTGTGAAACAATCAGCAATATCAAAGTATGAGAACAGAAGAGCACAATATACAATTGATGATTTAATAAAACTATGCAAATTCTATGGTGTATCAGCAGACTACATTTTAGGGTTGCCTAAAGGATTGAATTATCCCGAAAGATAAGTATTGATAACCCATAAATGACAAACACCCGAAGGCTGAGCCTTCGGGTGTTTTCATATCAATTATTAGTCAGCTGTGTATGGTAAAAGTGCAATATGTCTTGCTCTTTTGATAGCTGTGGTAAGCTCTCTCTGATGCTTTGCACATGTACCGGTTACACGACGAGGAAGAATCTTTGCTCTTTCGGAAACAAATCTCTTTAATTTAGTAACGTCTTTGTAATCGATTACTTCGGTCTTTTCAACACAGAAAGTACAAACCTTTCTACGGCCCTTACGGGGACCGCCGGCTCTGTTATATGCCATAGTTAGTTTCCTCCTTTAAAATGGTAAATCATCGTCATCATCGACAATTTCTTCAAAATCCGAATTATCAGCGCTTGCATAACTTGGTGCAGGCTGTGAGAATGCAGGATTTGTTGTACCGCTCTCGGCTTTTGAGCCGCAGAATGATACGTTGTTAGCAACAACTGTTACTGACTTTCTTTTATTTCCGTCCTTGTCAGTGAAATTTTCTGTCTGGATAGAACCCTCAACAGCAATCATTGAACCCTTGTGGAAATAGCGTGAAATAAATTCAGCAGTTTGACGCCAAGCTGTAACATCAATGAAGTCAGCCTTTCTCTCCTCGCCCCTTGCCTGATACTGTCTGTCGCAGGCAATCTGGAAGCTGATTACGGAAAGACCGCTTGGTGTTGTTCTGAGCTCAGGCTCATAAGTTAATCTGCCCATTAAAACAACAGAATTAATCATAAATCAAACCCTCCATTATTCGCCCTTAGCAACGATTAATGAGCGAAGAACACCGTCAGTGATGTTGATTACACGGTCAAGCTCTGCAGGGAATGCTTCATCGCAAGCAAAGTTAATAACAGTGTAGTAGCCCTCATTTTCGTAGTTGATAGGATATGCAAGTCTGCGCTTGCCCCAATCCTCAACTTCGCCAAGAGTGCCATTTTTGCTGATGAGGTCAGTAAACTTTGTTTTTAAAGCCTCAACTGCATCCTCTCCGTTTGCAACAGAGAAAACCATTACGATTTCATAATTTCTTAATGCCATTCTTTAGCACCTCCTTCTGGACATTATGGTCTGTATCTCATCATACAGACAAGGATTGCCTTCTTACTAAATTAAAGGCTTGTGTATTATAACAAAAAAGAGCTAATCTGTCAAGAAAATCTTTTTATTATACATATTTTAATACATCTATAATTTCTTCAATAACAGGAACATCGGGTCTTAAATCAACACCCTTGAACCAGCCGTAGTTCATTCTGACGGCATTCATTCCCGACTCCAGTGCGCCCTGAATATCATTTACAGGGTGATCCCCCACATAGACGCACTCCTCTGTTTTAAGACCAAGCTTATCGGCTGTGTATCTGAAAATCTCAGGGTCAGGCTTGTGAATACCAATATCACCGCTGACAACAGCAATGTCACAGTACTGTGCAAGTCCGCTGTTATCAAGCTTATGATGCTGCAGATATGACGGACCGTTTGTTATAATGCCGACAATATAGCCCCTGTTTTTCAGCTCGGCAAGCAGCGTTGGTGCATCAGGAAAAATAACATTGTGATCACCAAACTGCGTATCATAATGATTTGCCAGTGTTTCAGCAGAGGGAGCATCCGTCCAGCCCCACATATCACAAAGCTGTGCATACCATTCAATCCTGTTCACATAGCCGCCGTTGCCTGTCACACGCATATCCTGCTTGCGTTTTTCCCTTTCATCTGCTGAAATGCCGGGACAGAAGAAGTCAAGGAAGGAATCCATATAGCTTTCAAATGCGGCAGTTCTGTCCTGCAGCGTTTCATCAAAATCAAACAATACTGCTTTTATCATTTATAAGCTGTGCCTCCAGTTCTTCAACATTATTAAAAACCTTTTCGCCCCTTAAATATCTCAGAAGCTCAACCCTTATTACCTTACCGTATAAATCACCGCTGAAATCAAAAATATGTGTTTCACACAGTGTATTCTCCACTCTCCAGCTTGGTCGGTTGCCGATATTGGTAAAGGCTTTGTATTCCCTGCCGTCAACAAAAACACGGCTTTCATAAACGCCGAATTTTACCGCGACAAGCCCGTCGGGGTAATTCTGATTAATGGTGGGGAAACCAATGGTTCTGCCCCTTTTATCGCCCTGCAGAACCTCTGCCTCAAAGGTGAAATTGTAGCCGAGCATTTCATTTGCTCTGCCGATTTCGCCGTTTTCAAGTGCTTTTCTTATCCTTGTTGAGGAAATCGGCTCGCCGTCAAAGTCAAGATGCTCCAGAATCCTTACCCATATATCTCTGCTTTCGAGATATTTTCTCATATCAAGTGCAGACCAGGACGCCATTTTCCCGAAACGGAAATTAAAGCCGCAAAGCACCATACCTGCACCGAATTTGTCAACAAGGATTTTTTCAATGAACTCCTCACCCGACATATTTTTAATTTCATCAAAATCGGCAAATATCACATTGGGATATCGGCTTTCAAAAATGCTTTTCTGCATAAGTGAAAACTTATTGTTCACCGAATAGATTATAACATCGCTCGCACCCGTGATAACAAGCTGGTGTGCCCTGTGCATACCGTCAAAATCACCGAGTGCAACCGCTGTTCTTTTTTCATTTTTAGAATTATCCATACTAATCTCGTTTTACCAAAAGTCTTTTTACAGCAAGCTCACCCTTTTCCAAATCTGCCTCGCCAAGACCGAGGAAGCTCCCGTCAGGTGAATACACTCTGTAAAGCCCTGTATCAAGACTTTTTCTTATTCTGTCAAGTGCCAGAGCACCGCCGTTATAAAAACGTCTTGCCTGTGCCTCGGAAACATAAACCGAAGCATACGGCTTAAGTATTTTTTCAATATCAATCAGCAAATCATCAAAGCCAAGGTCATTATCACGCCTGCGCTGAAGCTCGGAAAGGGTAACACAATCCTCTGTTTTAAAGCCCATGGCAAGCGTTCTTTCAAGGGAGGTCATTGTTGCACCGCAGCCAAGCAGCCTGCCTATATCATCAATCAAAGTACGAATATACGTACCCTTGCTGCAAACCACATCAATCACATATTCGTTATCACTGCAGCCCACAAGCTCAAGCTCTTTAATCTCAACCTCACGTGCCCTGCGTTCAACCTCAATGCCCTGCCTTGCCAGATCATAAAGCCTTTTGCCGTCAACACAAACGGCTGAATACATAGGCGGAATCTGTGCTATTCTGCCCCTGAAATTTTCCAAAGCAGCTTCAACATCTTCCTTCGTTACAGTTACATCATACACACCTGTAACATTGCCTGTAATGTCAAGCGTATCGGTAGTTTTGCCAAGCACAAAGCCCGCTCTGTAGCCCTTGTCACTTTCAGGAAGATAGTCAAGAAAGCGTGTTGCACCGCCCAGCATAACAGGCAGAACGCCTGTTGCCATAGGGTCAAGCGTGCCTGTGTGACCTGCTTTTCTTTCACGGGTAATTCCACGCACCTTAGCCACAACACCGAAGGAGGTTATATCCTTTTCCTTGCTGATACAAATTATACCTGTCATTTAAGTAATTCTCCGCATTTTTCAACAAGCTGTGCCTTAGCCTCCTCAACACCGCAGTCAAATCTGCAGGCTGCTGCCTGATTATGACCGCCGCCGCCGAAAAATCTTGCAAGCTCAGCCGCATTAACGGTTTCAAAGGTGCGAAGGGAAGCCTTGCAGGTGCCGTCCGTCTTTTCTCTGATTGTAATGCCGATTTCAACACCCTCAACCTGTCTTGTAAGCGGAGCGAGTGCCTCGGTTTCCTGCTCATTGGAGCCTGTCTTTTTGTACATATCCTGTGTAACAGTGATAACGGCAACTCTTTCATTCTCGAAAAATTCCATGGATTCAAGTGCCATACGCTCAAGACGTGCATATGTTTTGGTTTTGGTTTCAAACATAACACGGTTGATTGTTCCGTTATCGGCACCAAGCTCAATCAAATCGGCTGCTGCACGATAGGTTCTTGCCGTTGTGGACGCATACCTGAAACAGCCTGTATCTGTAGTAAGCCCTGTATAAAGACAGCCTGCCATTCTGCTGTCAATCTCAACACCGAGGGTTTTAATTACCTCATACATAATTTCACAGGCTGCAGGAGTATCCTCAAGCAAAAGATTATCCGCATATTCTGTATTTGTACCGTGATGGTCAATACACAAATCTATATGGTACTGACCGTCAAGGTCACCCAGAAGGTTAGGTGTGGCAACATCAACCGCCACAACATAATGGGGTTTAAATCTGATGGGTGCAATATCGTCAAAAAGATAATTATATTTTTTCGGTATCACATCACTGTTAATGACAGCACAGATTTTGCCGAGCTTCATTAAAGCACGGCAAAGTGCAAATCCGCAGCCCAGCGTGTCACCGTCGGGGTGAGCATGGGTCAGGATTAAAATATTATCATTATCCTTAAGAAGTTGTGCACACTGATTAACGTCAATTCTCATTACTTATTTCCTTGATTTTTTCAAAAAGGTCCATACCCTTTGCAATAGAGTCATCGGCAATAAACCTGAGCTCAGGGCTTTTTCTTAAATGAAGCCTTGCACCAAGCTGTTTTCTGATATAACCGCCTGCACTTTCAAGCCCCTTCACTGAGCTTTTTGCAGCCTCAATACCCTCCATTGCACTGATATATACTTTCGCGTAGCTTAAATCCCCGCTGACCTCAACCTTAACAACCGTTAACATTCCGCTGATTCTTGGGTCTTTAAGCTCACGCATAATAGATATAATTTCTCTTTTTATATCCTCAGATATTCTGTCTATATGAAATCCTGCCATAATTAATCCCTGTATTCCTCAACAATGTATGCCTGAAGAATATCGCCTGCCTGAATATCGTCCCAGCCTTCAAGACTGATACCGCATTCATAGCCTGAGGAAACCTCTTTAACCTCGTCCTTAAATCTCTTTAAGTTCGCAAGCTTAACATTGGCAATTTCCTTGCCCTTTCTGATAACTCTTACCTTACCGTCACGTCTGATGTTACCTGAGGTTACCAGTGAGCCTGCAATCGTACCTGCTGAGGAAATCTTGTAAACCTCTCTTACCTCAACCTCACCTGTATCCACATCACGATACTTAGGTGCTCTCATACCACGCATTGCTCTTTCAATATCTTCAATGGCATCATAAATAATGTCATAATTTTTAATTTCTACGCCGTCACGGTTTGCATTATCAGCAGCAATCTGGTCAACAGCAGTGTTAAAGCCGACAATAATTGCATTTGATGCACTTGCAAGCATAACATCGCTTTCGCTGACTGCACCGACAGCACCGTGAACAATTTTAACATTAACCTCGTCATTCTCAATTTTAAGAAGTGACTGCTTAACTGCTTCAACAGAGCCCTGAACATCAGCCTTGATGATGATATTCAGTTCCTTCATCTCACCCTCCTGAATAGTATCAAACAGGGTGTCAAGTGTAACCTTCTGGAACAGGCTGAACTCCTCTTCCTTCGCCTTTGCTCTTCTCTGCTCAACAAGTGTTCTTGCAAGCTTTTCGTCGGATACGGCATTGAACTCGTCACCGCTCATAGGTGCAGTATCAAGACCCATAATCTCAACAGGAACAGACGGACCTGCACTTGTAACGTGATTGCCGTGGTAGTCTGTCATTGCTCTGATTTTGCCGACAGATGTGCCTGCAACAATAATGTCACCGGCATTAAGCGTACCGTTCTGTACAAGAAGAGTTGCAACAGGACCTCTGCCCTTATCAAGCTTCGCCTCAATAACAACACCCTTTGCACTTCTGTTCGGATTCGCCTTAAGCTCACCCATTTCAGCAACAAGAAGGATGGTTTCAAGCAGCTTATCAATACCCATTTTTGTTTTGGCGGAAACAGGAACACAGATAACATCACCGCCCCATTCCTCGGGAACAAGCTCATGCTCTGTGAGCTGCTGTAAAATTCTGTCAGGGTTTGCACCCTCTTTATCCATTTTATTAATAGCAACAATGATTTCAATGCCTGCTGCCTTAGCGTGGTTAATTGCCTCAATGGTCTGCGGCATAATACCGTCATCAGCAGCAACAACCAGCACTGCAATATCTGTTGCCATTGCACCCCTTGCTCTCATTGCAGTAAATGCAGCGTGACCCGGGGTATCAAGGAAGGTGATTTTTTCACCATTGATTTCAACCTGATAAGCACCGATTGCCTGTGTAATACCGCCTGCCTCAGTTGAGGTTACGTCAGTATCACGGATAGCGTCGAGGATAGATGTCTTACCGTGGTCAACGTGACCCATAACGCAGACAACAGGAGGTCTTGTGACAGCATTTTCATCGTCCTCAATTTCCTCTTCAATAATCTGCTCTTCGATTGTAACAACAACCTGAGGCTTAACCTTTGCGCCAAGCTCGGTAGCAACGATTTCAGCAGTATCATAGTCGATAACCTCGTTAACGGTTGCCATTACACCAAGCATCATAAGCTTTTTAATAACCTCAGTAGCAGTCATACGAAGCATTGCTGCAAGATCGCCGACAGTAATTTCAGCAGGCACCTCAATTGTAATCTGCTGCTTCTTTCTCTGCTCGGCAATACGTGCAAGACGCTGAGCCTCGGTTTCCTTCTTTGAACGGGCATGCATACCCTGCGGCTTTTTCTTTCTGTACTGCTTTGATTTCTGATTCAGCTTCTGCTTGCTCTGATAATCCTTCATCTGTGAAGCAGGAGCAATGTCCTCATATTTCTGATTATATTTCTCTAAATCAACAGTGTTAACACGGGTGTCAACATGTCTTGCCTCACCCTTTGTTCTTGCCTGAGGTGTTTTGCCTGCTTTTTTCTTAGCCTTTTCCTCATCCCTTTTAGCAGCCTGTTCAGCCATCTGAAGAATGGCTGCCTGGCTCTGATGCTTTTTGTTGCCGCTTTTTTTAGCGTTATCTTTTTTGACATCCTTTTTATTATCTGCTTTTTTCTTCTTGCTAAAATAAGAATCAAAGCTTTTTACACTATTATCCTGTGTCAGCTTTTCAAAAATAATATTCAGTTCTTTTTCTTCCAGCACTGTATTGGCAGTTCTCTTGCCGTCACAATACTTTGAAAGAATACCGATAATGTCCTTGTTGGATTTTCCGAAATCCTTTGCAACATCTGATACCTTAACCTTAATTACCATTCGCATTTTCCTCCTGTTCAATTAGTCGGATGATTTTATCTGAAAAATTCACATCATCAACAGTCATAACACCTGCTTTATAGCCCACTGCAAAATGTATTTCATTCATCGTTATGTCTGCAACCACCAGCGGAACATCAAGCTCGAAATTTTCAAGTGTTCTTTCAAACTCGCTCACCAGGCGTTTTGATGCGTCACTGCAAAGCAGAACCAGCTTTGCCCTGTGTGCTTTTATGGACTTTTCCGCCATATCGTGCCCCATAGAGAGCTTTCCCGCCCTGCGTGCAAGCCCGAGCATTGACAATGTTTTATTTTTCAGCATTTATCATTTCTTCTTCCATATTATTGAAAACCTCTTCACTTATCTGCATCTGAAATGCACGCTCAAAGGCTCTTTTTTTTCTTGCCTTTTGCAGACATTCGGGATTGCTGCAAACATAAGCACCTCTGCCTGCCTTTTTGCCTGTCAGGTCAAGTGAAATCTCACCCTCACGGCTTTTAACAACCCTTACAAGTGTGCGCTTATCAAACATTTCGCCGCAGCCCACACACATTCTTAAAGGCACCTTTTTTGCTTTCATACTAACGCTCCTAATTATTCCTGACCTTCAAAGAAGCCTGACTCAGGCTTGATATCAATGTTCCAGCCTGTCAGTCTTACTGCAAGTCTTACGTTCTGTCCCTTATTGCCGATAGCAAGTGAAAGCTGATCATCAGGAACGGTTGCCCTGCAGGTTTTAACATCCTCATCAAGAATCTCGATTGAGCAAACCTCTGACGGTGCAAGTGCTGCCGCAATATATTCTGACGGATCCTCACTGTATTTGATAATATCAATCTTCTCACCGCCGAGTACCTCAACGATGTTTGAAACTCTCTGTCCGCGAGGACCGATACAAGCACCAACAGGATCAATATCCTCATCCTTGGTATAAACCGAAATCTTTGTTCTTGAGCCTGCCTCACGTGAAACGGATTTAATTTCAATTGTACCGTCATAAATTTCAGGCACTTCCTGCTCAAACAAACGGCGAACAAGACCGGGATGTGTTCTTGAAATCATAATCTTAGGACCTTTGCCGCCTTCTTTAACGTCAACAATGAACACCTTAATGGTCTGTCCCTCAGTAAGAACCTCACCGGGAACCTGCTCGCTCTTTGGAAGAACAGTCTGATTTTTGCCGATTTCAATTGTAGCATTACCTGTAATCGGGTCAATTCTCTCAACCTTGGCTGAGATAAGCTCCTGATTCTTTGATTTGAATTCCTGAAGCATCTGTCCTCTCTCTGCCTCACGGATACCCTGACGGATAACATGCTTAGCTGTCTGAGCAACAATTCTGCCGAAATCCTTTGTTTTCAAAGGAATATCAATTGTTTTGCCGACCTTAGCGGATTTACGGTAAACCTGTGCCTCCTCAAGTGTCAGATCGGTATCAGGATCCTCAATCTCATCCACAACATTTTTTGTTACATAAACCTTGATTTTCTGCTTCTCTTCATCAATATCACAATGAACAATATCCTTGCCGTTGTAATCGTGCTTTGCTGCAACAATAATTGCTGCAGAAATCTTTTCATACAAATAATCCGCAGGGATTCCTTTTTCTGCCTCCAGAAGCTTTACTGCTTCAAAAAATTCTTTACTCATTTTCCTATCATCCTTTCTCTGAAATCATAACAGATTAGTTATTAAAATCATTTATATCAAAATCATCCAGCTTAACAAAAGAGGTTTCCTTTTTGTTAACACTGATGCTTTCACCATTTTCAAGTGCAACAGTAAGCTCACCATTATTATATGAGCTGAGCACACCGCTGAAATCCCTTACCTTATCAATCGGTCTGATTAATCTTAACATTACAGGGCTGCCCACATATTTTTCAAAATGTGCATCGGTAACAAGCTCTCTTTCCACACCGGGTGAGCTGACCTCCAATGTATAGCTCTGACTGATCGGGTCAGCCTCATCAAGGGGCTTTGTTATAGCGTGTGTCAAATCCACACAGTCATCTATTGAAATACCGCCCTCTTTATCTATAAATATTCTCAGATACCAGTCCGTACCCTCCTTAACAAAGCGAATGTCCCATAAATCAAGACCAAGCTCCTTTGTATAAGGTGCAACAATCTCCGTAACCTTTGATACGGTATTACCCTTGCCTGCCATAAAAACCTCCTTACAATAATAAGAGAGCGAGCCGTTCGGCTCACTCTCACCCTGAGATTATGAATAATGCTATAATTATAATAGCACTTTATTTTAAAATGTCAATAGTCAAAATAATATAAAAACGAACTGTCTGAATAAAACTGACGTAGGGGCTGCTACCAGCTGCCCGCGGGCGGATAATATCCGCCCC
>DKYL01000062.1:13572-14525 GCA_002493325.1 Ruminococcaceae bacterium UBA7101 | reverse complement strand
CGGATAATATCCGCCCCTACGATTTAAACCATCAGGCAACCATATTAAAGATCATCGGCGTCCTGAACAGGCTCTTCAAGCTCCTCACCATAATAGGTGCTTTCCGTAACACCTGTATAGCTGCCGTTCACATCACTGTTGACCATTTCAGGGCTGATATAGGATGTTAAATCAATAATCTCTTTTTTGTTCTGCTTTTTATTTTTCTTTTCCATAAAAAATCACCTCTGCATTATTCTTTGCAGAGGTATTATTTTTATTATAATTTTTCCACATCAATATTAGCAATTTTATTCATAAACTGCTTGGGGCTGATAATTTCGCCCATTTCAAGGAGGTCGTCCATATTAAGATTAAAATTATTTACATAAACAGGAACATCATTATATTCTATATCAATATGAAGAACGGCTGCGTCAGCCATAATCTGTTTCGGGTCATAGGTATTAATGTTATAATTCTTCTTAACAACTGTTTCGTGATTTCGCACATATTCAAGAACTACACTGCGCTGACTTTTGGAAACGGTGATATATCTGTCATCATCCTTTGACACAGCAAGCGCCATAGGCATCTGCGCAACCGCCTTGCAGGCACCCGAATTTACAAAAAACTCGTTAATAAAAATCGATTCCAGCTTTGTGGTGTCATCAGGAACAATGATTGCCAATATATATTTACTGAGCTTTTTACCGTAATTCTCCTTCATAAACTCTTTAAAATAATATTGACTTTCGGCAATTTTTTCGGCAAATTCGTGATAAAAAGGAATATTAGGCAACGGATTTAAGGATGGCAGATTAAAAGGCTTAAAGCCTTCGCCGTCTTTGTCCTTGACAAGGATGTTATTATTCGTAACAATCATCGGAATTGTTTTTGCCATTATATCACCTCAGCATTTTTTACATATCTGATAAATATATATTTTACTATAAATCGCTTTTTAAATCAAC
>DKYL01000062.1:0-13344 GCA_002493325.1 Ruminococcaceae bacterium UBA7101 | reverse complement strand
ATGGCAATAAATTTTTATTTTTAAAAAAATTTAATGAAATCTGTTTATATTTGTGATACAATGTTAAAAAATAAATATTTCAGTTAGGGAGTGATTAAAATACCTGATTCAGAAGAATTAGACAAAATTTTAAATGAGCTAAAGAAAAAAGGCGATTCCCGGGCACCTATCCCTGCTGATGATAACCAAATCAAAGCAGAAGAGCCTGAAGCTGCCGTGCCTGAAGAAACCGTGTCAATGGAAACATCTTCAGAAGAAGCAGAAACAGAAAAAATTTCAGAGGATTTTATAATATCCGAACAAAGCGGTTCATCGAAAATAACAATAAGCGATGAGCCTGAATATGAAGAATACGAGGAAATTAACGTGTCAAATTCAAACAATAAAAAGAAAATCATAGCTGTTGCAGCCGCTGTTGTGGCAGTGATAGCAATTATAGTTGCTGTCGTTCTCATTAAAGGCAACAGCAAGGCACCCGAAACCACTGCACCGGTAAGCACAACGGAACCAACAACCGCAGCACCTGTTATTGTGAACAACCCGTTAACCAACGAGGGCAGCTATAACCAGAGTGCCGCAAAGACAAGACCTGCTGCAATCGTAGTTGAAAATGCAGCACAGGCAAGACCGCAGTGGGGCATTAATGACGAAACAAAAGCGCCTGACATTATTGTTGAGGGCGAAGTTGAAGGCGGCGAAGCAAGAATGCTGTGGCTTTATGCAGACTACACTGCTCTTCCCGATCAGCTCGGTCCTATCAGAAGTGCAAGACCTCCGTTCATTAAATTCAGCGAAATGTTTGATGCTATCTTTATCCACTGGGGTCAGAGTTCCAGCAAGGGTAACTACATAGGTGCAAACACTGTTTTTCAGGAGGATAATGTAGACCATATCAATCAGATGGCATTCAGCGACAAGGTAGGTCTTTTCGGCAGAGATAAGTCAAGAGGTGTATCTTCAGAGCACACAGGTGTAATCTATGGTGATAAGCTTGCAGATGCTATTGCACAGGAGGGCTTCAGAACAGAGGCTGAGGACAGCAGCTACACAAAATTCAATTTCAATGACGAGGACAAAACCGTCAGCGAAACAGACTGCAGCACAATTGATGTAAGATTTTCAAGCAGATCAAAAACAAGAACATGGGCTTTCAGCGACGAGGACAAAATGTATCACTCAAGCGACTACCAAACAGATGTTGCAAGGAAAAATATTTTAGTTTTGTATGATACCACTGAGTATGTTGTTAAAGAAAACTATAAGGGCAGCGGCAACAGCGAAACCTACTGCAACTACAAATTGGAAGGCGGAACAGGAAAGCTTGCCACAATGGGCACAATCACAGACATAACATGGTCTGTTGAAAACGGTATGCTTGTACTCAAAGACAGTCAGGGTAAGGCTTTAAGCCTGAACACAGGTAAAACCTGGATTGGCTGGGCATCAGCAAACAACGGCGGCAGTGACACCGAATCATAAAAGGAATATATAAAACAACCCCTCAGAAATCTACATTTCTGAGGGATTTATTTTATCTGTTAAAAATGTTTTTAACTGTTTTAACAATTTTGCCGTTTCGGTAATATACACGGGGAACGCGCCTTGCAATTTTACAGGGCAGTTCATAGTTAAAGGAATGTGCGTTGTTTGAAATCTCTTCCATTGTAAGAACAGCATCTCCGTCAGTGCCGACAAGCGTTACCTCATCCTCAACCTTAACATCGGGTATATCGGTAACGTCAATCATAAACTGATCCATACACACCCTGCCGATAATGTTCGCATAATGACCGCCTACAATGACTCTGCCCACATTGCTCAGGCATCTTGGGTAGCCATCGGCATATCCCACAGGCACAGTCGCTACCACTGTAGCCTTTTCTGTCACATATGTTCCGCCGTAGGAAATTTCTCTGCCTGCCTCAAGTGTTTTAACATAGCTGATATGCGTTTTCCATTCCATTGCAGGCTTTAAAGACAGCCTTGATTTGTCCACATCCTCGCTTGGATACAAGCCGTATGTAACAATCCCTGAACGCACCATATCAAAGCATTCGTCCATCATCATAATACCTGCAGAATTATTAAGGTGCTTAATGGGAACAGTAATACCCCTCTCACAAAGCATTTTATCAAATTCCTTAAACAGCTCAAGCTGTTTATAAGTCTTGGTCAAATCACGCTCATCTGCGGTTGCAAAGTGAGAAAACAAACCTTCTGCTTCAATATTCGGCAAAGCAGCAATTTTTCTGCACATATCCGCATTTTCACAATTAACCTGAAAACCGATACGGCTCATTCCCGTATCGACACAAAAATGAAACGGGATGATTTTGCCCTGCTTCTCTGCCTCTGCTGAAAGAGCGACAGCATTTTCAAAAGTGAAAATCGGTATGCGGATATCATATTTAACAACGGTTTCATACTCACTGGGAGAAACATAACCCAGAACAAGTATAGGCTTATCAATCCCCGCCTCCACAAGCTCCATTGCCTCGTCAACACAGGCAACACCAAAAAAGTCACATTTATCCTGCAAAAATCTGCTGACCTCAACAGAGCCGTGACCATAGGAATCCGCTTTAACCACAATTAACAGCTTTGATTTTTTATTTATCTTTTCAAGAATATGATTCACATTATATTCAATTGCATCTAAATCTACTTCAACATAAGTTCTGTGATACATAAATACGCCCCATAAAAATGATATTAGATATATTTTAATACTATGTGCCGAAAAAGTAAAGAGAATAAAAATAAACAATTCGTAAAAAAGAAAGAAGGTCGCAACTGCACTTGCGACCTTCCCCTCTCTGTTATTACAAACCATGGAGGACCATCAGAACGGAATGGTGCGGCCCATCCCGTATCTCAAATTCATTATAGTTAATATTGCATAATTTGTCAATAGTTTTGATGAAAAATTTTATTTATTTTGATACACTTTTATGCATTAAAGTATCCGTAAATTTAGGTAACAAAAAAAATTTTTAAAAGTTCTGTTTTTGGGACAGA
The DNA here is from genome assembly GCA_002493325.1 of Ruminococcaceae bacterium UBA7101. GTDB lineage: Bacteria > Bacillota > Clostridia > Oscillospirales > Acutalibacteraceae > Eubacterium_R. Next base: position 10,326 of record DKYL01000062.1, on the reverse strand, counting down.
AGCATAAAAGCAAATTTACACCGAACGATTGTTCTGCTAACATAGTGATTGTCCACTCAATACATTTTGAAAGAAGGGTAGCAATGACTATTGATGAATTGGCTCGTGAATACGAGGAACAGCACAAAATCCTGCAGAATAAAATCAAAGGCTTAAAGCCTTTACTTTGTATTTATTCAGGCGAGGACTTACTGCTGCTCAGAAAAAGAATTTCAGTTTATTACGATATGGCTTGTGAATGCAGAAGAATTTCAGCTTTGCTTTCCCGCTATTATGAAGATGAGGAGGAAACCGTATGATAAGCTTTGTTGAAGAATATATGTCAGACAAAACCATTAATGATGATGAATATGAATGTGACGGTCAGAAGATAATGCTCAAAGCAATGTCAAAGGTGCTTCCTCTCATAATAAAAAATGAGCTGACCGACAGGCAGAGCCTTTGCCTGAGGTTATTTTATGTACATAACAAATCACAGCTTGAAATTGCAAAGGAGCTTAAACTGTCACAGCCCACGGTCAGCAGACACATCAGCACAGCAAGGGATATAGTGACGAAATATCTTAACTATTGTCTGTACTCCGTCAATTCGGCGAATGAGCAGTGGCTGAAAATTTAAGCACGCAAAAATTTCAGCCACGCTCTATATAAACAGCAGATACGGCTCAGGCTGTTCTGTGGCTGTAGGGCACCTGAACTAATCACCGCTGATAAGCAAAGTGCAGACAATAAAATTAATCTTACACTTTAAAAATCAAATAAAAAACGCACCTCTTTATACTATGAGGTGCGGTTTTTTTTGTTAAGAATATTATGAAATTATAAGCCCGATTATAAACATAATTCCGTAGATAACAGGCTGGTGTGCAAGGTAAACCCAAAGGCTGTTTCTGCCCACAAGACTCAGAAAGCTGCTTCTTTTTTTATATGCCGTTTCAGGCAGCTTCCCCTCACTTACAGGCTTGCCGAGAAAGGCTCCTGCAAAAAACATAAATATCCAGGGAATTAACGGAAAATAGTCTGCACTGTAAAAATCGGCATTATGCAGTCCAAGAGGTGCAAGCAGATTATTCTGCATAAGTAATAACGGCAAATCAATCAGCCCGAAACAGATACTTCCGCTGTCAATACCATAGAAAAATAAAAACAATACCGCTGATACAACTGCCCCTGTCTTATAACTTATCTTTTTTATCAGCGGCATTGCCAGACCTGCTGCTATCATACAAAAGCCAAGGCAATGCAGAATACCGAAATAAATTTCACATTCAATAAAGCCGAACATCGGCATTACAAGTGCTGTAACAAGAGTTATCACGCCGCTGCATACAAGCACTAAAAAACCTCTTTTGACCGCATTTCTCGACAGTCTTGTGCATATGCCCGAAATAATAATGAATATTGCCCAGAATATGGGCTGAACATAACATAAGGCATTAAAAACCTTATAGCCCCAGTTCAGATTCAGCACATCGCCCACATCAAGAAATGTGTGGTGAACAATCATACAAAGTATTGCAAAGCCGCGTATTTCATCGAGCAGATGAATACGCCTTCTTTTTTCCTCCAAAGCTATGCCTCCTGATTACATATCGGTTTATATATTGTATCACAATTCTTTTATATTGTATATAATAAAAAAATATGTTATACTATACCAAATAAATTCAAAAGGTGATCGTATGAAGAAATTTTCATCTCTCACTGTGGGAGAGGCAGTCACAACAGTTAATAAAACCAATTGTGCTGCAGCAGTTAAATCAGGTTCTCTTGAGGTTTTTGCCACACCGATGATGCTTGCATTAATGGAGGAGGCAACCTGCAATGCCGTTGCACCACTGTTAGAAAACGATGAAACCACGGTGGGCACAAAAATCACAGTCACACACGATAAGGCAAGCGGTATCGGCACTGTAATTACAGCCACAGCCTCACTGAATGAGGTTGATGGAAGAAGGCTTGTATTTGATGTTTCAGCCACAGATGATAAGGGTGATACTATCGGCAGGGGTACAATTGAACGCTTTGTTGTCTACAGCGAAAAATTTATGAATAGGGTTAACGGAAAATGAGATACAACACAGTAATTTTTGATTTTGACGGCACTGTTTGCGATACGGGAGAAGGCATACTTAAAAGTGCAAAATTCGCACTTGACTATTTCGGTTATGACACACCTGAGGATTACAGAGAGCTGACCTGCTTTATCGGTCCTCCGCTTCTGATTACCTTCCAGGAAAAATTCGGTGCCGACCCTGTAAAGGCAGAAGAGCTTGTAAAAAAATTCCGTGAAAGATACACCAACACAGGTCTTTATGAAAGCTGTCTTTATGACGGCATAATCAGTCTGTTAAAAAGGCTTAAAGCAGGTGGTATCAGACTTGGCATTGCATCCTCAAAGCCACAGCATTATATTGAGGCACTTCTTGAAAAATTCGGTATCAAAGCACTTTTTGACTGCATCTGCGGTGTTTCCTTCAAGGCAGACTGCGAATCAAAGTCCAGCATTATAGGCAGATGCCTTAACGAGCTTGGTGCAAATGCAAGGGAAGCTGTTATGGTCGGTGATACCCATTTTGACATTGACGGCGCTAAGCTTAATCAGCTTGACAGCATCGGTGTATTATGGGGCTACGGCTCAAAATTTGAACTGATTGAAGCACAGGCAAAATTTATTGCAGAAAAAATTGACGACATTGAAGCCATTGCTCTCGGTTTTTTTGAGCAGACCGAGGAGGTTAACTGGAAATTTAAAGGAAACATAATCAACGTTCACCTTGACAATATCACTTTAACCGACGGCACACCTGCTATGCGTGAGGTTGTTGATCATCCGGGCGGTGTAGCCATTGTCGGCTTAACCGATAATAACGAGGTTTTGCTTGTAAGGCAGTTCCGTTATCCATATAAGGAAACCATTTATGAAATCCCCGCCGGAAAGCTTGAATACGGCGAAAATCCACGGGATGCGGCAATCCGTGAATTCAGCGAGGAATGCGGAGCCTCGGCAGGTATATTTGAAAGCCTTGGCGAAATATACCCCACCCCGGGCTACTGCGGTGAAATCATACGAATTTTCTATGCGGCAGACCTCAGCTATGGTGAACAGCACCTTGATGATGATGAATACCTTGATGTTATAAAAATGCCCTTTAATGAATGTGTAAACAAAATCATGAGCGGCGAAATCAAGGACGCCAAAACCATAGCAGGAATATTCAAACTAAAGGAACTCAAAAGATTATGATGGCATATCTTGACAATTCTGCAACAACAAAGCCAAGCAAAGCCTGTGTTGATGCAGTTCATAAAATGCTTACCGAAAGCTGGGGCAATCCCTCAAGCCTGCACGCTCTCGGTGTAGGCTCGGCAAAGGAAATTATTCTTGCACGAACTGCTGTTGCACAAAGCCTTGGTGCAGAAAAAGAGGAAATCATTTTTACCTCAGGCGGAACAGAAGCCAATAATCTTGCTCTGTTCGGTGCTGTAAAGGCGAAAAAAAGACTCGGTAACAGAATCGTTACCACTGCAATTGAGCACGAAAGCGTTTTGCAGTCAGCACAGGAGCTTGAAAAACAGGGCTTTGAGGTAATCTATCTTCAGCCTGACAAATACGGTTTTATCACTGAAGAGCAGATCAAAGAGGCTGTGAACGATAAAACGATTCTTGTTTCAATAATGTATGTGAACAACGAGATTGGCTCTGTTATGCCTGTTGAAAAAATCAGACGTATAATCACAAAAGCTGACAGCCCTGCACTGATACACATCGACTGTGTTCAGGCATACGGCAAAATGCCGATTCATGTTAAAAAGCTTGGCGTTGACTTGGCTACTGTATCAGCACACAAAATACACGGTCCAAAGGGTGTGGGTGCACTTTATGTAAGCAAAGCCGCAAACCTTACAAATCAGAATTTTGCGGGAAGCTTCGGCGGTGAACAGGAACGTAAAATCCGCCCCGGTACAGAAGCCGCACCGCTTATTGCCGGCTTTGGCGCTGCAGTTAAAGAGCTTGATGTATCAAAACAGCAAAGAGATAAAATCAAAGAGCTGAACATATATACTAAAGAAAAGCTAAGCAAAATTGACGGCATAATATTTAACAGCGGTGAAAATGCGTCACCCTATATCATAAATATTTATGTGCCCACATTTATGCGCAGCCAGACAATTCTGCAGGAGCTTTCCTCAAACTACAATGTGTATGTCAGCAACGGCTCTGCCTGTGCCAAGGGCAAAAAAAGCCATGTGCTCAGTGCAATGGGGCTTTCAAACGAAACACTGGACAAAAGCATAAGAATTAGCTTTTCAAGACACAATACAAAGGAAGAGGCTGACCTTCTGGTAAACGCTCTCACTGAGCTTATCCAAAAGCACCCTCTGTAAAGGAAATATTATGAAAGAAATTATACTTGTTAAAAACGGTGAGCTTGCACTCAAGGGACTGAACAGAAGCTCCTTTGAGGACATTCTCATTAAGAATATGAAAAGAAGGCTCAATGACCTCGGCTCATTTGAGTTCACAAAAAGCCAGTCAACCATAATGGTTGACCCTTTGGATGACGATATAGATCTTGACGATGCAGTCGACATTGTATCAAGGGTTTTCGGCATTGCGGCACTGTCACGTGCCTGCGTCTGTGAAAAGGACTTTGAAGATATTAAAGCAACTGCTCTCCGCTATTTAAAAGATGAGCTTGAGGACGCAAAAACCTTTAAGGTTGAGGCAAAGCGAAGCGACAAAAAATTCCCTATGAAATCCCCCGAAATCTGCAGGGAGCTGGGCGGATTTCTTTTATCAAAATTCCGTAATCTCAGTGTAGATGTTCACAACCCCGATATCACCGTTACCGTTGAGGTAAGGGACAAATATGCTTTTGTAAGAGGCAACAACATCAAGGGTGCAGGCGGTATGCCCACAGGCACCAGCGGCAGAGCAGGCATATTAATCAGTGGAGGTATCGACTCCCCTGTTGCCGCATATATGATGGCAAAGCGTGGCATTGAGCTTTGTGCCATTCATTTTGCATCTCCTCCCTACACCTCAGAGCTTGCTGAAATGAAGGTTATGGAGCTTCTTAAAAAGGTTGCACGCTACTCGGGTGTTATCACAACATATGTTGTACCGTTTACAAAAATTCAGGAGGCAATCCGTGACCTTTGCCCTGAGGAATATTTTACAATCATTATGCGCAGAATTATGATGATGATAAGCGAAAAGCTGGCTGTTCATCAGAACTGCTCTGCACTGATTACAGGTGAGAGCGTAGGTCAGGTAGCAAGCCAGACTATGTATGCACTTGCCTGCACAGACTGTGCAGTAAATATGCCTGTGTTCAGACCTTGTATAGGAATGGATAAGGAGGAGATTATTGCAATATCACGCAAAATTGATACCTTCCAGACATCCATTCAGCCATATGAGGACTGCTGCACTGTATTCACACCAAAACACCCTAAAACCAAGCCCCAACTTGATGATGTTATTAAGGCTGAGGCAAACATTAAAAACCTTGAGGAACTTATGAACGAAGCCATTCAGAATGTGAAAAAGGTGATTATAAAATAATGAGTGAAAATAATAACAACAATAACACCATTGATGAAATTTTAAGCGAATATAAAAATCAGAAGGAACAAAGGGAAATACGTGAGGTTGAACCTCTCGAGCCACCGAAAAGACGTGAAGAGCTGATTGACTTTTCTGCAGATAATTTGGAAGAAACACCTGCAAAAAAGACAAAACAGAAAAAAGAACGCCCTAAAAAAACGCCTGAGGAAAAGGCAGAGCTGAAAGCTAAGAGAAATGAAAAAACGAAAAAATTTTTCAAAGCCGTTTTCAGCAAAAAGGTTGTTCTTCCCGTACTTGCCGTTATTATAGCTGTCGGTGCAGGCTTTGGCATAAAATATGCTGTTGACTATTCAAAAACGGCTTATCTTAAGCCTTATACCGAAAAATACCCCGATGTGGACTTTCCAAACGGAATACTTGAAAAGTATTGCGACACCTATGGCTCTAACCCTGATGCTGTCGGTCATATCGCAATCAGTGACATAGGTATGGATATGTATGTTGACAAAAGCATATCCGCACCTGTTACCGAAGGGGCAGCCGCTGCAAACTATGTGGTTTATCTTGATGATAATAAGCTTGAGGAGCTTTATAAAAATGCTGCCGCATACAATAAAGCATCCAAAACCGTAACCTACACCAACTGGCTGCAGGATTATAATTTTCAGGTGCTGGGTGCATTTTATACAAACACCGATGAAAAGGATGATGACGGCTATATTTTCCCATACAATGTAACGGAAAAAATGACCTTTGACAGCACAAATCAGTATCTTGACAGAATAAAAAGCAGGCTGATTTATAATGTATCAGGCGTTGAGCCGCAAAGAAGTGACACATTTTTAACACTGTCCTGCCCCACAGATTACAAAAGCGGATACAGATTTGTAGCCATCTGCAAGGCTGTTGAGGAGATTGACAGCACTGCACAGGCAAAGGATAAGGAGCCAAAGGATGTCCGCAAAACTGCCATTGAATACGAGAATGAAAAGGATAACCCATTCCGTTTTTCAAGTCATTGGTACCCTGAAATTGTAATAACAAACAGCGACGGCACAGAATCAACAGTTCAGAAAACAATTGATGATTACAAAAAAACCAAATAGACCAAACAAAAAATGCAGTACATAACGTACTGCATTTTTTTATGATTTCTATTATCTCAAGGTTACAACAGACTTAACACCGCTGTTCCAGTTTGAATAAAATGTTCCGTTGCCGATTTTCTTGTAGGTACGAACACGAACATAATATCTTGTATTGCCAGCTCTGCCCTTGCTTGTATAGCTTGTTGTATTCGGATTGGCAATTGTGATTGTTGCAGCGTTTGAAAAATCTCTCTTTGTTGCATACTGAATCTGATAGCCTGTTGTCTGGCTTGCCTGCTTGTTCCACTTAATGGTAAATCCTCTTGATATTGCCTTAAAGCCGCCCTTATTGCTTGGTACAAACTCTGTGGGCTTTGGATTAATGTAGTACGGGAAGGTCTTTGTTCCGCTGTAATTGCCAATCAATTTAACCGTTACTGTATAACGTCCTACATTCTTCGAATTAAAGTTTGAATAGGTTACAGTAAAATCTTTTTTATAGGTCAATGCCTTGCCCTTGCTGTCGGTTACAGTGACTGTTGGTCTTTGTACAGTTCCGTTGGTTGTAATCACATTTCGGTTAAGCTTGATTGTTTTTGCATAGTTTATAGTAGTTGTTTTTGAAATCTTACCACAAACAGTGCACTTGTTCTCTATCTTTCCGTTTTTGCTCAAAGTAGCCTTTGTAACAACATTTTTATAGGTGTGACCTGTTTTTGCAATTGTTTCCGTCTTTGTTTCTCCGCACAGTGAACAGGTATATGTTTTAATGCCTGTAGCTTTGCAGTTTGCTTTTTTTGTCACCTTGCCGTTGTCAAAAATATGCTTGCATTGTTTATCAATCACCTCAAAGCTGATATTAAGTGCCTTTGCATATTTTTGGGCAGTAGAATTATCATATCCTGCAATGGTAAGCTTTTCGGTATCTGTAACCAGCGTTAGCTGCTCAGGCAAAGAAAGCTTAGGATTCAATATTGTTATTTTTTCAACCGCTGATTTTTCACCTGTGAATACTTCGTCACCTAAAACAGTAACACTTTCAGGAATAACAACCTCTTTTAAATTAACGCAGTTCACAGCCGCCTTGTCAACAATGGTTTTCACGGTATCGGGAATTTCAAGCACAACAGTGCTTCCTGCTGACGGAATAAGATAAAGTGTTTCTTTATTCTTATCTAAAAGCATACCGTTAACATCAGTAAAGCTTTTATTATTCTTGTCAACAAAAACGCCATTAAACACTACACCGGTTGTTCTGAAAGCACCTGCACCTATGGTTTCAACAGATGCAGGGAGATTAACTGATTTGAGCCAAATACTTCCTGAAAATGCATTTTTTCCTATACTTTTAACAGTGCTCGGAATGGAAATATTTTCAAGTTTGTGCATAGCTGCAAAAGCACTGTTGCCGATATGCGTAATACCATTTTCAATGATTATATCGGTTATATCAACGTCTCCTGCCCATAGCGAAACAGTGTAATCCTGCATTGCACCGCTGCCCTTTAATGTAAGCGTATGGTTTGCTGCATTATAATTTGCAACAACATTTCCGCCTTTATCACCGCATTCTATACGATCATCTGCAAACACAACTGCATTCGTACCAAACACGGCACTGATTATCATAAATACTGACAAAGTCAGTGATAAAAATTTTTTCATCAAATCATCCCTTTATAAAAGCTTGTATATCCATTATACAAAATAAGCAGGTAAAGGTCAACACCGAACCGTAACAGATGGCGGGACAAAACAAAAACAAATAACAGACCCTGAAAGCCGTAAGATTTCATACACCTATGACCTGCTTGACAGAATCACAAATGTAATCGATGGCGAAACACAGACCGCCGCTTATGAATATGATTCCGTAGGCAATCTCACTAAGTACATTGACGGCAACAACAAGGCAACAACCTACGAACTATAATGATTGCATTTATAATAACTTTAAATAATGGTTCTCTTGTGATTAATTTGTCTGCTAATTCAGAAGAGGAAACTTTATTTGTCTTATTTATAAAATCCTTTGCCATTTTGAAAAGAAGATATGAATCAGGTTCAATTCCTTTAATATCAATTTCATCAAAAAGGATTACATTAGGTTTAATATGATATTTACTTCTATTCCAAATAAAAGAATCTGCTGTTAAAATAAAAAGAGCAGCGGTAAATCTGTTAGAAAGAATATACCCCTGCTTTTTGTAAAGATTAATTTGTTCATCAAATATCTTTTTATGTTTATCACTACTGAAAAGACTCATAATTTTTTCTCCTGAACTTTATAATATAAGTCTAATAAACGAAAATATAATTTTTCGTTCTTTGTTCCATAAATGAGAGATGGTATTAATTCAAGGAAAGTAATACATTTTTTCTTAATTCGTTCATTGATAAACGGACAAACTGTTCTTTTGCAATTATCCTTACCTTGAGAATAATACATACAAAATTTACAGGAATTATGATAGGAAAGTGATTTTCTGAATTCTTCCTTTTTAGATTTTTCCATAGGAACATATGGTATTTCCATCATTTCTTTTTCATACGGAGAATCAGTAAAATACTTTGTCATTTTTTCACTTCCTTTCTCTGAAAATAAAAAAAGAGCGTGCAATGATAAATTAAATCATTACACGCTCTATGTTTTTGAAAGGAGTAAGTACAGTCCCGATATATATAATTGTATGTTAATTTTAGATAAAAGAAAAACCTCGCAACAGATGTTACGAGGTTCTGTGGCTCCCCAAGTTGGACTCGAACCAACGACCCTGCGGTTAACAGCCGCATGCTCTACCGACTGAGCTATTGAGGAATGTTTCACTCTCAAGTGCTCTAATATAATAACAGATAATATTTATATTGTCAATAGTTTTTTTAAAATTTTTTATTATTAAAAATTACCGTTCCACTCATTCAAAAAATCTTCTACAAACCTTTTCATAATTTTAGTCCTATCGTGAGCAATTTTCTTGCCGGTTTCCGTATTCATCAGGTCCTCTAACAAAAACAGTTTTTCATAAAAATGATGTATTGAACTGGATTGGCAATTGCGATACTCTGCACCATTCATAGTGACATCAGGCGAAATTTCAGGAGTGTAGATTGCTCTGTTGTTTGCACCTCCATATGCAAACACCCTTGCAATACCAATAGCACCAAGTGCATCAAGCCGATCAGCATCCTGAACACACTTACTCTCAATGGTATCAGGAATAACAGTGTCTGTGCCTTTAAATGAAATCTGAGAAATTATATTACAGATTCTGTCTGCATTGACATCAGATACACCAATCGTTTTTAAAAATACGCGAGCGTTATTCATATTACAAGCTGTTTCAGGTGACAATTTATAGTCATCGACATCATGAAGCAAAGCTGCGATGGAAACAATTTCCGAATCAGCATTTTCAATTTCTGAAATTCTGACAGCATTTTGATACACTCTTCAGCTATGATGATAATCATGACCGCTGAAATCATTCTTAAAAAATTCTTTCACATATTCGATTGTTTTTTCAATAATTATATTATCCATAAGCTCAAATTAATCCAAATGTTTAATTTATCCATGAATTAACAATAACACAAAGAAAATAGAAAGTAAAGAAAAAAGACGTTGCTTAGCAACGTCTTAAGAGATGTCGGCATCACCTATTT
>DKYL01000014.1:16252-16394 GCA_002493325.1 Ruminococcaceae bacterium UBA7101 | reverse complement strand
TTTTATTATGGCAACAAAACAATTCAAAATGACTGCAGAAGGTAAAGCAGAGCTTGAAAAAGAACTTGACTTTTTAAAAACCGAAGGCAGAATTGACATAGCAGAAAAACTTAAGGTTGCTCGTTCATACGGTGACCTTTCG
>DKYL01000014.1:0-15953 GCA_002493325.1 Ruminococcaceae bacterium UBA7101 | reverse complement strand
CCTTTCCGAAAACAGTGAATATGATGAAGCAAAATCAGAGCAGGCTAAGATCGAGGCACGTATCAGTGAGCTTGAATACCAGCTTGATAACGCTGTTATTATTGACTCAGTCAGCTCAGATACCGTAAGCATGGGCTCAAAGGTTACTGTTATCAGAAAAAATGATCAGGTTGAGGCAACCTATGAGATTGTAGGCTTTGCTCAGTCAAATCCTGCTGAGGGCAAAATCAGTGATGAAAGCCCTGTCGGCAAGGCATTAATGGGTGCAAAGAAGGGCGAAACTGTTGTTGTTGAAGCACCTATCGGCAATCTTGAGCTTGAGATTAAGTCAGTAGAATAATTAAAAAAGAGGTAAGTTATATGGCAGGGAAGTTTGAAATCACCAAGGCGGGTGACGGTACTTTCACTTTTGAATTTTTAATCGACGATAACTGTGTCGGCAAAAGTCCTGTTTTTGAAAAAGAGGATGAATGCAAGAGGGGCGTTAAGGCTGTTAAGAAGAACAGCAGAATGAAGATGCAGAACACCCTTGCAGGTGATGAGGAAAAAACAAATCCTAAATATCTGATTGAGGCTGACGGAGATAAGGTTAAGTATACTCTGTTTTTACAGACAGGTGCTGTGGCGCTCAGCGGCAGTGCTGACAGTGAGGCAGAGGTGTTGGATATGATTGAAAAAATCGGTAACAATGCAAACGCTGCTCCAATGGCTATGGCAGAGGTTGTTCTCAGTGAGAATGAGCAGAAGCAAATCAGAATAGACAAGCTTAAGGCTATGCAGGCTGCAGGCAACGACCCGTTTGAAATCACCCTTGCAACCCAGACACACCACAGTGATGAAATCAAGGCGAACTTTGATGAGCTTGAGGAAAAGGACGTTACCATAGCAGGTCGTATTATGACATGGCGTGATATGGGCAAGGCAAACTTTATTGATGTGCAGGACAGAAACGGTCGTATTCAGGCTTATGTAAGAATGAATGACATCGGTGAGGACAAGTTCAAAGAATTCAAAAGCTGGGATTTAGGCGATATTGTTGAGGTTAAGGGCTTTGTTTTCAAAACAAGAACGGGTGAAATTTCTGTTCACGCACAGGAAATCAGACTTCTTTCAAAGTCACTTCTTCCGCTGCCTGAAAAATTCCACGGTCTGACAGATACAGATACACGTTACAGAAAGCGCTATCTTGATATGATTATGAATCCTGATGTTAAGGATACCTTCATCAAGCGTTCAAAAATCATTTCATCCATCAGAGCATATCTTGACAATCTCGGCTTTATTGAGGTTGAAACACCAATGCTCAACGTTATCGCAGGCGGTGCATCTGCAAGACCGTTCATCACACACCATAATACGCTTGATATGGATATGTACCTTCGTATCGCAACGGAGCTTTACCTAAAGCGTCTTATCGTCGGCGGTATGGAGCGTGTTTATGAAATCGGCAGAAATTTCAGAAACGAGGGTATGGATGTAAGACATAATCCTGAGTTTACCTGTATTGAGCTTTATCAGGCATTCACTGATTACCACGGTATGATGGATATTGCCGAGAACATTATCCGCAATGCAGCAAATGAGGTTTGTGACAGTCTTCATATTGTTTTCAATGGTACGGAAATTGACCTTGAAACGCCTTTTGCAAGAATGACAATGGTTGAGGCTGTTGAAAAATACAGCGGTGTTAACTTTGCCGACTTTATGAGCGATAACGAAAAGGCAATTGAAATTGCTAAAGAAAAGGGCATTGAAATTGAAAACGGCAAGGCAACCTGGGGTGACATTCTCAATTCCTTCTTTGAAGAATTTGTTGAGGCAAACCTTGTTCAGCCAACCTTCATTATGGATTATCCTGTTGAGATTTCTCCGCTTACCAAGAGAAAGCCTGACTGTCCTGTTCTTACCGAGCGTTTTGAGCTGTTCATTCTCGGCGGTGAGTACGGCAATGCTTATTCAGAGCTTAATGACCCCATTGACCAGATGTCACGCTTTGAGGCACAGATGAAGCTGCGTGAGGCAGGTGATGACGAGGCGAATATGATTGACCACGATTTCGTTACTGCGCTTGAGTATGGTATGCCTCCCACAGGCGGTCTTGGCATCGGTATCGACAGACTGGTTATGCTTCTTACAAACAGCTACTCCATCCGTGATGTACTGCTGTTCCCCACGATGAAGTCCTTACCAAACGAAAAAGGCTAAAAAGTCCCTATTTATGCGGGTTTGAGGACTTTGAAAAACGCCGAAAATTACATCTTTACATCAAACTTACATCAAATGGTGCAAAGATTTGTGCAGAGATGAAAAAATCGCATAATTTTGTATTTAAGACCTTGAGAGGACAACACCTTTCAAGGTCTTTTTTTTGCGTTATGCGGTGTATCCGGTCGCAAACTATAAATTTTCTTTGATTTCCAATACAATGGTTTTGCAAAGGAGGTCGAGGATTGATTATGAGCAACAGTTTAGCGGCTATGCGCCCGGAGCTTGTGTGTGAGTGGTCAGATAAAAATCTTCCGCTTACGCCCGATAAAATAACCTATGGCTCAAATAAAATCGTTTGGTGGAAAGCTGCCTGCGGTCACGAATGGCAGACAAGCGTTAAGGCTCGCTCAAAGGGCGAGAACTGCCCTATATGTTCAGGTGCAAGGGTAATTGCAGGAATCAACGATTTAGTTACATTGAAGCCTGAATTAGCACAGGAATGGTCAGATAAAAATGAGATAAAGCCTACGGAGGTTTCCGTTGCCTCACATAAAAAAGTGATATGGAGGTGCAGTCTCGGTCACGAATGGGAAGCGAGCATTAAGAGCAGAACCGTAAACGGTACAGGTTGTCCGTGCTGCTCTCACAATAAGGTGCTGGAGGGATTTAATGACCTTGCCTCTCAAATGCCGGAGATAGCCGCCGAATGGTCTGAAAAGAATTACCCGTTATTGCCGACAATGGTTACTCCGTTTGCAAATAAAAAGGTATGGTGGAAGTGCAGTAAGGGACACGAATGGCACACGCTTATTTCCACCCGATCCGGCGGCAGTAAATGTCCTTATTGCAGTGGGCAAATCCTGTTGAAAGGCTTTAATGATTTTGCTACTACCCAGCCACAGCTTGCAGAGGAATGGTCAGACCGTAATCTTCCGCTTACACCGGATATGATAAATGAAAAATCCCGTAAAAATGTTTGGTGGAAATGCAGAGAGTGCGGCAACGAGTGGAAATCGGTTGTCTATGCCCGGATAAAAGGAACAGTCTGCCCGGTATGTGCTGATCGTGCTGTGCTTGCCGGATATAATGATTTGGAAACAACAGACGCACATAACATGGCACTTAATATTAGTAATCATTTTGTTCGGTTAGTGCAGAAAGACTTAGCATTAACACTTTGGAAAATATACTATGATACTAATAAAAATGCTAATACGGTTTCAAAGTTTAGAAATGCTATCAATAAATTGCTACAAGATAGCGATAGAGAATTTAAGCCAGTAAAAAAAGAAAAAACAAATAAAAGCATTGAAAATAAACTAATAATGATGAGACGAGAGTTTTTAGCTCACGCAGATATGAAACGGGATAGTAGCAAAATAGAGATATGTGAACTAAAAGAATTGTTAGATTTGATATGTAGCGAATTTAACAGAGTATGTGATGTGATTGACGATAATAGAATTGGTAATATATCTGAAAATATTGAATGGCAAGATATGGCTTGTCGTACAGAATTGCTTGCATTGTATGACCAAAAGTAAAATAGTAGTCTGAGAAAATCCGTTTGTTAAATTGAATAACCGTTACATAGCCGCTTGGTTTTCTTATGAGAATCAGGCGGCTATATTTTTGTTTCAAGGAGGTGTGTGATTGAATTATCAAGAGTACAGGAAGTCCCTTAATCAAAGACTGTCAGAAAAAGTTGGGAGAGAACTTGCCGATTTCCGTGAGGGTATTTTAAGCAAAACCCCACAGGAGATTTACGACGCTGCACATCAAATCATCTTAAAAAATGACATTGCAGAATGTTTTTTGGAAACAGATTATTCTCCGCAGACAGCAAAAGCTCTTATGAAATCCTCAAATCTTTTACAGGATATTTATGAAGAATGTCTTGAAAAAGATAATTCCCACAAGGAAGATTTGCTCCAAATCATAAAGGATTTCAAAGATTATATGGTTAAGACGGAAAAGATACTGTCAGAAAAAGAGCGATGATTTTATCTTTAAAAACAGACCGCAGCATAACGCTGTCTTTGCAGACAGAGAAGAAAATCAAAGTATTATTGAACAGGAGGTGTCCGCACAATGGGCGAAAGAGATTACAACACTCTGCTTTACGAGAAAGTACAGGCAGAGTACGATACTTTTATCAGCGAGCTGAAAACAAAGCCTGTCGAGGAGGTTATCGAAAAGGCATATGAAAAGGTTATGAAGGAGGAAATGGTCTGCATATGCGAGTTTGCAAAGCACGATCAGAAAGAGGCAAAAGCATTATATCTTGAAAAATATCCGCTTGACCGTATGTATCAGGATTGGCTGAAAAGTGATGTGAGCTATATGGATATGCTGAGAGACAGCGTTGACGATTCCGCAAAGGCAGCCCTTACGGAACGCAGGGAAAACGCAAGAGAAAGCAGGTGAGCCTATGCCGTATATCCCACCGGAGGTTATTGAACAGGCAAGGCAGATAGACCTGCTCTCATATATGAAAGCTTTTGAGCCGAATGAGCTTGTCAGGATTTCCGGCAATAACTACACCACCCGCACTCACGACAGCTTAAAGATTTCAAACGGTAAATGGATGTGGTGGTCGCAGCGAATCGGCGGGTATAACGCCCTTGATTATCTCATAAAGGTAAAGGAATATTCTTTTGTTGAAGCGGTGGAAACCCTGATGGGAAAAGCGGCGGTTATGCCTACGCTGACGGTCAGACCGAAGCAGGAAGAAAAGCCAAAGGTTTTGCTCTTGCCTGAGAAAAGCGCCACCACAGAGAAGATAACCGAGTATCTTTTCGGGCGTGGCATTGACTATTCCATCATCGAATACTGCATTGCAAGGGGCTATATTTTTGAGAGCCTGCCCTATCACAATCTTATCTGCGTCGGCTTTGACGAGCAAGGAAAAGCAAGATATGCCGCATACAGAGCGACGATAGACCGCCGCATTTTGGGCGATTGCTCCGGCAGCGACAAACATTATTCTTTTCGGATAGCAGACAGCAAAAGCGATACCGTCCATCTGTTTGAGTGTGCCGTTGACCTACTCTCCTATGCCACTCTTGCAAAGATTTCAGGCAGGGATTGGCGGCAGGAAAACCTTGTTTCCCTTGCCGGGGTTTACCTCCCGAAAGAAAAAATTGAGGACAGCACCACGCCAGCCGCACTTGTTCAGTATCTCAAAAGCAAACCGCATATTAAAAAAATCGTTCTCCATTTGGATAACGACAATACGGGCAGAAAGGCAACCGAAGCGTTGAAAATCATTCTGCCGGACAGCTATGAAGTCATTGACGATCCGCCGCCGAAGGGCAAGGATTTCAATGACTTTTTGTGTTTAAAGTTAGGAATTTACAAATCAAAAGAAAGGAGTTTTGCACGATGAAGATACGAATTTATCAGGTCAATATGAAGCGTGATCCGAATGATGTCTGCTTTATGGGGTATGACCGATTGGAGAAGCTTCAAGGCACGACCACCATTGACAGCGCCATCTATGACAAGGTTTTTGAGGGAGAAGTCAAGTGTAAAAACCTTGAAGATGTGTGGGTTAAGTTCAATAATGATCACCCCAAAGGCTACAAAGCCCGGTCGCTTTCCAAGTCCGACATAGTCGAAGTTATCGGCAATGATGGAGCAAGCGAGTTCCATTATGTCGATACTTTCGGCTTCAAACAGGTCGAGTTTGAGCCTGAAAAGGCACAGCTCAGCGAGAGATTTTGCGATGGGGATAAAAAGGCAGATACCATTTCCGTCCTTCTCATCCAGCCGGGAAAATATCCGAAAACCGTTACAATCGAAGATTCCCTTGAAGCAATGCAGGAGCTTGTGGGCGGTGATATTGAGGAATATACGCCCTTTGAAGATGAGGCAGCAATCATCTGTAACGAGGAAGGAAAGATAAGCGGACTGCCGCTGAACAGGGCGATTTATGCCGAGGAAGAAGTCGATATGTGTTATAGCGAAATGGCTCAGAAGTTCAGAGAAGCCGAGAAAAGCGGCGAACATCTGGAGGGATATATCGTCTTTACCGAGGACAGCTTTACAGAAAAATATCCGTTGGAGTCTCGCACCTATGCGGTATCCAGCGACAACAAAGCTTACCGTCCGAATATGGGCGGCTATTCTATTTACGGCACTTCGCTTGACGGCACGGATAAAAATGTCCGCTTGGAAGCGTATATGACCGATGAAAGAGGCGGCAAGGACGGATGGAAAATTGAACGCTGCTATATGAAAGAAAAGGAAATGATCGAGATTATGGCGGGGGATTTTTTCATCTGCCACGCTCCCATTTCTTCGGAAAAGTTCTTGAGCCTGCCGCCTGATCTCACGAAGAAATACGCTGAAAAGTTCCGGTATCCTGAGAAATTTGTTCAGACGGATAAAGGTATAAAAGCGATACCGTATAAGCCTGTTGCAAGAGATATGGAGAGGTAAATCAGCGAGATACGGGCTACCCCGGAGCTTGCCGAGTTGTACCAGCAGAACAGCGATTTATCAGGCTGGATTCGCATAGAGGACACCAATATCAACTATCCGGTCATGCACACGCCGGATAACCCCGATTTCTACCTGAAACACGGTTTTGACAAGGAATACAGCGACTACGGCTGTCCGTATGTGCAGGAGAATTGCGATGTGCAGTTGCCGAGCGACAATGTAATTATCTACGGACATCATATGAAAAACGGCTCAATGTTCTGTGACCTTGAAAAATTCAAAAGTCAGGACTTTTGGCAGGAGCATAAAACCATCTCTTTTAACACCGTAACGGACAGATACGAATATGAGATTGTTTCCGTATTCAAGACATTTGTTTACTCGGACAGTCCTGAATCCTTCAAGTATTATCACTTTGTAAATGCGGAAACATCGGAGGATTTCTCGGCATTTATTGACAGGTGCAAGGAGCTTGCCCTGTATGATACCGGAGTATCGGCGGAATACGGGGATAAGCTCATAACTCTGTCTACCTGTGAATACTCCCGCACAAACGGAAGGCTTGTCGTGGTGGCAAAGAGAATTTCTAATTAAGCGGCGGCAAAAAGCAAGGAAACGGAGGTGAGAGTTTGGCTGATATAAAGACGAAAGACGCTGTAAAAGGTACAATCAAAACGATTGACAAAGCCGCCATTGCCGGACAGCGTATGAAACAGGCGTATGTTCAGACGAAAGAAAAAGCGGAACACTCCACTCACGCTCAGGAAAATAGTGCGGAGGAATATGCCGCAGACCGTGTTGAGGGCGGCATAGACCGTGTTACCCACGAAGTAGCTTATCAGTTTAACAAGCAGGGACGAAAGGGCGTTGAAACAACAAGGCAGAATATTTCAAAGGCAAAAGACGGAATCCGGCAGTTTAAGGAAAAGCGGGCGGCGGAAAACCTGAAACGGCAGACCACAGGGAATAAGCCGACTGATACGCCTAAAACCCATACTGCCCGAAATAAAGGAATCAAAGCCGCAGAGCAAACGCAGAAAACGGTAAAGCAGTCTGCCCGTTCTTCCGGTAAGAAAACAATCAAGACCGTCGGGAAAGGCTCTGCGAAAACGGCACAAAAGACGGTCAAGACCGCTGAGCAGACCGCCAAAACCTCAATTAAAACAACAAAGCAGGCGGCAAAGGCGGCTCAGAAAACGGCACAGGCTACGGCGAAAGCCGCACAGAGGGCGGCGCAGGCTGCCAAAGCTACCGCA
Organism: Ruminococcaceae bacterium UBA7101; assembly: GCA_002493325.1. Lineage (GTDB taxonomy): Bacteria > Bacillota > Clostridia > Oscillospirales > Acutalibacteraceae > Eubacterium_R. The sequence continues at coordinate 8,043 of DKYL01000014.1, read as the reverse complement.
AAGGCGGCTGCAACAGGGATAAAAGTAGCAGTTAAGGCTACCATTGCCGCAGTCAAGGCGATTATAGCGGCAACAAAGGCTCTGATTGCCGCCATTGCTGCCGGAGGCTGGATTGCGGTCGTGGTGATTATCGTGATTTGCCTGATTGCGCTGTTGCTCGGCTCTGTGTTCGGGATATTCTTTTCCGGCGAGGACAGCGGAACGGGTATGAGTATGCAGACGGTGGTGCAGGAAATCAACACGGAATATGATACCAAGCTCCAAGCAGAAAAAGACGCAGTATCCTACGATGTTCTTGAAATGAGCGGAAGCAGAGCCGTGTGGAAAGATGTACTTGCGGTTTACGCCGTAAAGACAAATACGGATCAGGATAACCCACAGGAAGTTGCGACAATGGACAATTCCAAGAAGCAAATCCTGACGGACATCTTTTGGGAGATGAATCAAATCAGCTCCCGGACAGAGAGCAAGACGGAGACGCAGATTACCGAAACCGATGACGGACACGGAAACATCGTGCAGACGGAAACGACCGTAACGCACACCTATCTATATATCACGGTTTCCCATAAGACAGTTGATGAAATGGCGGCTCAGTACGGCTTCAATCAGGAGCAGAAGGATTACCTTGCAGAACTTCTGAAAGATGAAAACAATTCGTTATGGTCGGCTGTCCTTTACGGTATATCGTACAGCAGCGATCAGATTGTGACCGTTGCGTTATCTCAGGTCGGCAATGTGGGCGGAGAACCGTATTGGAGTTGGTACGGATTTAACAGCCGTGTAGAGTGGTGTGCTACTTTTGTGAGTTGGTGCGCTAACGAGTGCGGCTATATTGAAACCGGGGTTATCCCGAAGTTTGCGGGCTGTGTTAATGGCGTTCAATGGTTTAAGGACAGAGGACAATGGCTTGACGGATCTGCCGAGCCTGTTCCCGGTATGATTATTTTCTTTGATTGGGACAGCGATGGTGAATCTGACCATGTAGGAATTGTGGAGAAAGTCGAGAACGGTATTGTTTACACCGTTGAAGGCAATTCCGGCGATAGCTGCCGAATCAATCAGTATTCAGTAGGGAATTATCAGATACTCGGCTATGGTGTGCCGCAGTATTAGAAAATCAGCCGCCCGAAAAGGCGGCTGTTACATAGAAATCACAAAAAATTCAAATTCGCACACTTGATACAGTTCGTCCAGACGGCTATACTATATACAGTACACAGTAGGAGGTCAGATATGTTTGAATATATGACGGCACAGGAAGCCGCAGAAAAATGGAATGTGTCGCTTCGGTGGGTACAGAGGCTATGCAAGGAAAATCGGATTAAGGGTGCAATGAACATCAACCGTATATGGCTCATACCGATAAGTGCTGAGAAGCCCATTGATAAAAGAAGGAAGAAATCCTAATCAAAAACTAATAAACACCTGCTATAATTTAGCGTGGAGGTCTGTATATGGATAAAAAAATATTGATAATAGAGGATGAAGCGGCAATACAGAAAATACTCTCTGAGCCGCTTACCTTTGCAGGATACAAGGTTACTACCGCTTCGGACGGATTACAAGGCATTAACACTTTTCACGAACAGGTTTTTGACCTTATTTTATTGGATATAATGCTGCCTAAGATTGACGGATATACCGTATGTGAAATGATACGGCAGGAGTCGCAAATACCGATTATTCTTTTAACTGCACTTGATACGGAAGATGACCAGATTAAAGGTTTTGACAAATTGGCTGATGATTATATCACAAAGCCATTTTCCATAAAGCTCGTATTAAAGCGTGTGGAAGCTCTTTTACGGCGGACATCATCAGATATGGTGTCAGACTGTATTCGTTACAAAGAAATATCTTTGAGCGAAACAGAACGAAAAGTTACTGTTTCGGGAAACGAGGTAGCACTTACCCACTTAGAATTTGAGATATTACTGTTATTCCTTAAAAACAAGGGGCGTGTTTTTACAAGAGATGACCTGCTAAATCTCGTTTGGGGCTATAACTTTGTAGGAGATGAAAAAGGTGTGAATTTCCACATTATGAATTTACGCAAAAAGTTGAATGTCGATTATATTGAAACGGTTAGAGGGGTGGGATACAGAATTGCGAAAGAAAATTAAAAACAGTCTAAGTATAAAAGTGTTTTTGTGGGTGTTCTCCGCCCTTACTATTTGCAGTATGCTGATTTATGGAATTGTATTGACAGTCTTACCCAAGCAATATCAAGTTACATCAAATAAGCAACTTGATACAAATACAGAAATTCTTGTTTCAAAATTGCAGAGTATGCGTTATGAGGAAGCGGTTAATGAAATTTATAATTTTTGTATTCAAAACAATTCAACGGCAATACTTAGTGACGATAATGAAACATTGACCTTCGGTGAAATAAAATCAGAAGCTTTTACAGTTGCAACATCAAGTATAGCAACAACAGTTACTTTTTCAGACAGCAAAACAGAATATGCACTGGTGGTATCTTCTCTATCGCAAACGGCTGATATAATACTAAGCCTTATGCTTCGCTTTTTGCCTGTTGTTTTTGCAATTATTTTATTGCTATCATCTGTAAGTGCCTTTATTTGCAGCAGGGTTATCGTCAGTCCTATCGCTAAAATCAGTCAGATTTCTAAGCGAATGACATCGCTTGATATGACTTGGAAGTGCGATATTGAAAGTAACGATGAAATTGGCGTACTTGCGTCCAGTCTGAATACAATGGCAAGCCGATTGCAGGAAACGATGGAAGAATTAACAAACGCCAATCGTCAACTAACTGACGATGTAGAAAAATTCAAGACATTGGAAGAACAACGCAGAAACTTTTTTTCAGCAGTATCCCATGAATTGAAAACCCCGCTTACTATCCTAAAAGGGCAAATCGAAAATATGATTTTGGGATATGGGGATTATCAAAATCACGAAAAATATCTGCCCGAAGCACTAAAAGCCACGGAGGATATAGAACATCTTGTGAAAGAAATCATCGCCATATCCAAAATGGAAAGCATGGACTTAGAGGATACCTTGCAGGAGGTTTCGCTAAAACAAACAGTAAATGATACGATACAGACTATTTTGCCGCTTGCACAGGATAAGGACATTCAGATACACCACAATATCAATACCGATATGGTTTTGTCCGTCAATCCTAATCTTTGGAATAAAGCCCTTTCTAATATTATTGGGAATGCTGTCAGACATTCTCCCTGCGGTAACGATGTTTTTGTCACTTTTCAATCTTATGATAACAGAAACACCCTCACTATCGAAAATACTGGAGCGTCCATTCCAGAAGCTGACCTTCCTCATATGTTTACGCCATTTTATCGGACAGACAAATCAAGGAACAAGGCAACTGGAGGAAGCGGTCTGGGACTATACATTGTCAAAACAATTCTTGACCTGCATAGCATGACATATCTCATAAAAAATACGGAGCAAGGTGTAGCATTTTTCCTTTATCTGAATTGATAGTAGCTTCATTTACAAAAAGCTGTCAGCAACTCGCTGGCAGCTTTTTTGCAATCAAATCAAAGCCTTACGAAAATCAAATCAAAAACTAATCAAAGGTTTGTATGATAGATTGCAGAAAGGAGCTGAGTAACTTAGATGAATTTTACACAAAGAGCTTTTGCTTACATATCACGCAAAAAAGGAAAAACCGTGAGCCTGTTTTTGGTGGTATTCGTAGTTGCGGTTTTTCTGATTTCGTGTTTTGGCGTTTTGAAAGCCTCAGAAAGATTGTCAAGGGATATTCGCACTTCTCTCGGTGCGGCTTTCTATATAAGAGCAAACACCGAAGTGTCAATGAACGAAAAAGGCGAAACCGAAGTAAAGGAAAACCATGTCCATATTACCCAAAAGGAAATAGATGAGATTATGCAGACGGGAGAAATCAAATACTATAATCCCATCAATTACGGTTTTGCCAAAAGTGATACAATCCAATTTGTTCAAGGCGATAAACACACAGCCGAAAACAATATGGGAAAGGTAGCAGCACTTCGCTTTTCTGCACTTGCCCCTAATTTTACAGACGAAACAGCCGTACTGGTAGAAGGAAAGCATATCACCGAAACGGATAACGGAAAAATCCTTATCAGCGAACAGTTGGCAAATGCAAATCATCTGTCTGTTGGGGATATGTTGACGCTGACCCACGCCAAGCTCGGTGAAGCTGACGGAGCGTACATTGACGAGATACCAGTTAAAACAGCCTATGCCCAAGTAGAGGTGTTGGGAATATATAGGCTGAATACCGAGGACACATCTATTAAGCCAACTGCGGGCGTTGCTGATAACGAGATATATGCGAGCCTTGATGTTTTGAACGAGTTAAACGAGAGTGAAGCAGGTATTTACACGGGTGAAGTTGATTTCTATATTACTGACCCTGCCAAACTCGAAAGCATTACCCGTAATGTTCAGTTATTGCAGTCTATTGACTGGACAACACATTTTATCCGTACCAATGATTTTCAATATTCCAAGATAGCAGACCAGTTATCTTCTCTCGGAGATTTAGTGAAGATACTGCTTGTCCTTGTGTCAGTTGTCAGTACGGCATTTTTGACCTTGCTATTAACCATGCGTATGCGTGGCAGAATGCAGGAAGCAGGCATTTTGCTTGCGGCAGGAATTTCAAAAGGGCAGATTATGGCGGGATTTTTGTTGGAGGTATTGTCAGTTACGATAATGGCACTGATTTTATCCTATATTGCTTCTTTGTGTGTTACTGGCTTTTTAGGACACAGTTTGTTTGGTGAGCTGCAACCTAACCTGTTAAACGAAGAAACGATAACGGCAGGAATACAAAACAATCTTGAAATTGAAAACTATCTAAAGCTGAGTGCTGTAGAAACATTGCTTATTTATTTTTGCCAATTCATCGTAATTGCAGCTTCAACATTGGTATCGTCTATTATGATAATGCGGCTGAAACCAAAAGAAATTTTATCAAAAATGAGTTAGGAGGATTTTGAAATGAGCTTTATAAAAAGAGCAGGTCTGTACTGTTTCAGACAACGGTTTAAGACGGTCATATTATTTTTGGTATTGACGCTTATAGCGACTTTTATGCTGACGGGCATTGCCGTTCGTGACGCTGCTAAGGGTGCGACAGCAAATGTTCAAACAGCTATTGGCGGAAAAATCATGCTTGACCTTGACACGGACGGACATATGGGAGGAGGTCTGCAAAACCAATGGGGAACAGTTTACGGGTACAACGGAGATTTGATTACACAGGAAATTGTAGACGCAATCGGAAAGGTTGATGGTGTTGTAGATTACAATTCTGAGGACACAGCGAGTTATTATGGTGCAGGCGTTGATTTCAAATATCTGCCCGCTGCCTTTGGTCTGAGCTATACACAGTATGGAGAAGCATCGAGTTATACTGCAACATTATCATCTGAAAAATGCTCCAAGTTCCAAAGCGGCAAATATAAATTAGTAGAAGGCAGACATATTACGCCAGACGATAAGCACGCTTGTTTGATTTCAAAGGAGCTTGCCGACTATAACAAGCTGTCTGTTGGCGATAAGATTAAAATGTACTCTCTGGATTCGGACGCTATATCGGAATTTGAAATCGTGGGGATTTTTGACGGCACAGAGGGTACTTCGGGGAACCCTTTAACCGTAGATGAAATTCCTGCCAACTGCGGCTATATAGATTATGCGACGATGTTTGAACTATTCAAAAAGGAATTGAATGGGTATCAGCAGTTGACTATCTATGTGGAAGACCCTGTTAGCATCCAAAATGTTTACGACAAAATCTCTGCTTTGCCAGAGCTAAAGGGCAAAACCTTGAAGCTCAGCATTGATACTGATGAGTACGATGTTGTTTCTACACCTTTAGAGTCCCTGCAACAACTGGTAAATATAACAATTATTATTATTTCAGTTGTTAGCGTTGTGATACTTACCCTGCTACTTACAATCTGGATTAGAGGACGCAAAAAAGAAATAGGGATTTTGCTTTCCGTTGGCAAGAGTAAGCTGAATATTATTTTACAGATTTTTACAGAAACTATTGTTGTAGCGGTTATTTCGTTTATAGCATCTATACCGTTTAGTAATCTGATAGCAGAAAAAGCAGGAGCGTTTTTAGTATCCAGAGTTACTACGGGAACAGCAAATCTCGATGTGCAGATTAACGCAGCTTATCTGCTCCCTCTATATTTAATTGGAATTTTGCTGATTGCAGTAGCGGTTATTGCTTCATCGTGGACTGTTGTTCGTTCAAAGCCGAAAGATATTCTTACGAAAATGAGTTAAGGAGGACACATAAATGAGTATCATAAAAACTTGTAATGTTAAATATTCCTACGATGGGAACAGGAATGTACTAAAAAATATATCTACCGATTTTGAGGTAGGGAAAATTTATGCAATCCTTGGTCCGAGTGGGTGCGGAAAAACAACCCTGCTCTCTCTGCTTGGTGGCTTGGATAGTCCTTCTGACGGACAGGTACTGTTTCAAGGAGAAGACATTGAGAAAAAGGGACTTGCATATCATCGCAAAAATAATGTGGCATTCATTTTTCAAAGCTATAATCTGATTGACTATATGACGCCTGCCGAAAATGTGGCGTTGACTTCTAAACTTCCGCCGCTGCTTATCTTGGAGCGTTTGGGGCTTACAAAGGAGGAAGCAAAGCGAAATGTTCTGAAGCTCTCTGGCGGACAGCAGCAACGAGTAGCAATTGCCCGTGCATTAGCTTCTGACGCAAGCGTTATTCTTGCGGACGAGCCGACAGGAAATCTTGACGAAGATACTGCGGTTGAAATTACAAACATTCTGAAAGAATGTGCCCATCAAATGAATAAGTGCGTAATAATCGTCACGCACTCGAATGAACTTGCAAAGCAGGCGGATGTGATTTTGAAATTGCGAAAAGGAGAACTGCAAATTGCAGATACTCCTGATACAGATTTGGGAAAAGGACGGAAAAGTTAAATGCAGCATTTATCGCATATCTTTAAGGGCGAAAAAGTCCTTCAATTAACGCAAACAGAAATAGAATTATATAAACGCACTTTTAGCAAAGTACATCCGTCCTCTCAAAAAATCGAGAAAATTTGTAAAGAGATTTGCAAACATCACGGAGAGAGCAATTCTTTTTAACGGGAGGTGCAATGTGAAGCGATTGATTGAATGGGTGTGCTGTCCAATGTGTGGCAGCAAAACTCGCATCAAGATACGGTCTGATACAGAATTGACAAACTTTCCACTATACTGTCCGAAATGTAAGCGTGAAGCATTGATTAAGGCAAAAGATTTACAGATAACCGTCATCAAAGAGCCAGACGCATAAGACGCAGAGCCGATGAACAAGTGAGCAATCACAGGTTTATCGGCTCTGTTCTTCATATAAAGGAAAAGCAGCCTTGCGGCTACTTTTCGGGTGCAGTATCAATTAAGGCTTTCGCAGTTGCTTTGACAACTTCCAACGACCGTTCATCGCAAGCTGAAAGCATACGGAGGAGATTTTCCACCTCGGAATCTTTGGACGGCTTCTCAGGGTAGAAAATCGAATCCGCAGAAATGTTCAATTCCCGGACGAGCTTATGTAGGACATCGAAGCTCGGCTTCTTGCCCTCGTTTTCGATTCGGTATAGGTATCGCTCGGTAATATCTACTTTGTTTGCCAACGCTTCTATGGTGATCCCGGCGTTTTCACGAGCTGTCTTAATGATATGCCCAAGCGTTTCAGGTTTATTATGCACTTACAGTCCACCTCCATATATAATTATACTGATTTATGCCATCTTTATAATGGCACAGCAATTCAATTATAAGTGGACTGACAGTTCGTAAATAACTGAACTATAAAGAAATATGAACCCTGCCAAATAAAAAAAAACGAGGTTTTGACAGGGCGATTCAATATGCCTACACCCTCCGATTCTGAGTTTTTTTGGATCGGAGGTTTTTAATGCGCTGGATTATTCTCGGCGTTCCGCTGCTTGTGATGAGCAGCGAATATTAAACTGTTACAAAGGTATTATCAGAAAGTATTTCAT
>DKYL01000036.1:28084-30053 GCA_002493325.1 Ruminococcaceae bacterium UBA7101 | reverse complement strand
GGCAAAGTTATCGTTGCTCAGGAAGAGATTCCAATGATTGCTCATACTGAGAAGGTTGTTCCCGGTAAGGCAGCAACATGTACTGCAACCGGTTTAACAGACGGTAAGGTATGTGAGGTTTGCGGTGAAGTTATCGTTGCTCAGGAAGAAATTCCTATGAAGGCTCATACTTTCACAAACTATGTATACAACAACGATGCAACTATAGATGCTGACGGTACTGAGACAGCTATCTGCGACGAGTGCGGCGTAGCTACAGATACAAGAACAGCAGCAGGCACAAAGCTTGCAAGCTATGAAATCACTGTTGAAGCAACAGACCTTGGTACTGTTACTCTTAATGGTGCTAATGTAACTGATGGTGCTACTGTTAAGGTTGAGGCTGGTTCAGCTGTAACTCTTACAGTAGAGGCAGCTGAAGGCGCTAAGTTCTTAGGCTGGACAGCTAACGGCTTAACAACTGTTTCAACTGATACTACATTCACAACAGTTGCTCTTGCTAACGTAACATATACTCCTGTATTTGAGAAGGCTGATGCTTCTTCATTCACAGTTGTATTTGCTGATGCTTACGGCAACATTGTAAGCTCACAGGTTGTAACCAACGCATCTCAGCTTGTTATCCCTGCAGCTCCTGCTCGTTCAGGTTATGTTGCAGCTACAGAGAATGGTTGGTCAATGACCAATGATGAGATTAAGGCTCTCACATCTTCAGCAACAGTTATCGCTCTTTATGAGCTTGCTGAGACTGAAGGCTACACTGTAACAGCTACAGGCGCAACAATCACCGGTGACGGTATTGAAGCTACTGCTGATGTTGTAACAGGCGTTGCTTATGATACACTTGTAACTGTATACAAGGAAGGCGCTAAGGGTTGGTCTGTAAACGGCGTAACAGTTGCTTATGGCGATACTTATAGCTTCTATGTAGGTAAGGATATTGAGGTTGTTGCTGTAATGGACGGTGTAACAGCTGTTCCTATGGTAGCAAACGTTGGTGTTAACGAAATTGGTAATGCAGGTGCACTCCAGGCTCAGTTCATTGCTACACGTACAATGGCTGATGGTTATACCTACATTGATTCAGGTTTCGTTTACGGTAAGGGCGACCTTGGTGAAATCACTCTGTTTGATGTTGATGGTTCAGCTGTAAAGGCTGCTTACACAAAGACAGCTTCAGAGCAGTTCTCAGTAACTTATGGTCTGAGAGCTCAGTCCGGTACAATCACTGCTCGTGCATTTATTGCTTATGCAAATGCAGACGGTGAGGTTACCGTAACTTACGCTGCTCCAATGACTTACCAGTATAAGTAATAGATTGGAGGATTAGTAATGAAAGAATTATACACAAAGCCAATGGCTGAGGTAGAAGAGTTCAAGACAGTAGATGTTATCACAACTTCAGGTATTGAAGATTTACCTGGCGGCTGGGGATGATTAATCCTAAGTTTTAAACTCGGGGGGCGGAGCAATCCGCCCCTTTTTTCTGTTTTGAATTATAAAATCTTAAAACTTTTTGATAGCAAAAATATTACTGTGTGCCTGCACACAATACCACTTAACACTATATAATTAAATTTTCAGCCGACAGGGAATAATGCTTGAAAGTAACAATATAACAATATATAATAATGTTGAGGTGCAAGAGTATGGCTGATAGTGTTTTAAGAGATAAATCCAAAAATTTCGCAAAGGATATTGTTTATTTGTGCAGAGAGTTGAAAGCCGCTAAAAAGGAAAGTGTTTTGATAAATCAGTTATTGAGGTCAGCTACTTCTGTAGGTGCTAATTTGTATGAGGCACAGTATGCACAAAGCAAGAAAGATTTTATTTCAAAATTGGAAATAGCACAAAAAGAATGTTTTGAGTCTGAATATTGGCTTGATTTGCTTTTTGAAACAGAATGTATGACAGCAGAAAGATATAAACCATTGCGTAATGATTGCGGAACAATTCGCAGAATGTTAAT
>DKYL01000036.1:0-27723 GCA_002493325.1 Ruminococcaceae bacterium UBA7101 | reverse complement strand
TTATATTCACTTCGTGAGTTATATAGCTTTGCTGTAACCTTAGCTATACGAATATTTATTCTAAAACATCATTATAAATATAGTCAACAAGCTTTTGCTTGTTGTTATCAACATTAATACTGATAACACTGTTGCCGCTGATTGTTGCGTATTCCCAAGTTCCTTCAAATGGTACTTTCGCCTGTTTAATGTCATTGCCCAGGCACGGAACAGCACTCATAACAAGACTTCGTAATTCACCTTTGGTTAAATCCGTTTCAATATAAGGTGCGCTTTTGTATGCCATATTCAGTAACGTAAATGGACCCGAATGCTTTGCATCATTTAATATCGCACTCATTACCGTACGCTGTCTTTCTGTTCTGACAAAGTCTGTGTCAATTTTTCTGATTCTGCAGTATGCAAGCGCCTGTTCACCGCTGAGCTTGTACTTTCCTGATTCAAGCACGACGTCGCCGTATCGGTTTGGATGATTGGTTACCTCTTTAGCCTCTGCCTCAGTAACATCAACCTCCACACCGCCAAGGCTGTCAACAAGCACCTTGAACATTTCAAAGTCGACTACTGCATATCCGTCAATATCAATTCCAAAGTTGTACTCAATCGCATCAACAACACCCTCATAGCCGCCTGACGAACAAGCTGCATTTAACCTTTGATTATATCCTAAAGTCGGAATATATACCCATGTGTCACGCAGGAAAGATGTAAGCTTAATGCTGCGGTGCTTCATATCAATAGATACAAGCATCATAGTGTCTGACCTTGTTTCGTTAGCGTTTTCGCCTGCACGGGCATCCACACCAAGGAGAAGAATATTTTTGACTAATGCACTGCTTTCAAGCTCAGAGGCAGAAACAAAGGTGTTTTCCTTTTTATCATTATAGGTTATTCTTCCCATAATTCCGGATATTGTTCCCACAACAATAAGAATCAATGCAAGAATTACTGCAAGAATAATTGTTGTTATGCGTTTCTTTTTTGATTTTATAAGATGAAAATGCTTTTTAGGCTTTTTTTCATCACCTGATTTCCTTGGCTCTCTTTGCCGCTGGGGTGCAGGCGGTGCAAAGTCACCGATTGTTTCACTCTGAAAACGCTGCACAGGTGGCGGCGGAGGGGTAAAATTATTTTGAGCAGGCTCAATATCACAAGGATTTATGCCTTTTCTTAATTGATTATCCCTGACAACATTTTGCTCACGGCTGTTAAAATTCAGGTCAACAGGTGAGTAGCTGTAGTAGTTTTCTTCCTTGGGTACAGTTCTGTCCCTGCGGTCATTATTGTTTCTGAAATCCTCATCATCAAAACGAGGCATAGTATCACCTTCTTTATAAATGAATTTTACTATATATTCATCTTTTTTTCAACTAAGATTTCATAAAAGTTATTTACGAATTTATAAAAAATATTGACAATTCCTATTGGTTTATTTTAAAATATAAGGTACGAGCCGACGAGGTAATCGCGTATTGCTTTGCAATATGAGGAAAGTCCGAGCAGCACAGAGCAGGATAACGGCTAACGGCCGCCGAGGGTGACCTTAGGGAAAGTGCAACAGAAATAAACCGCCTGATTTTTCAGGTAAGGATGGAAAGGCGAGGTAAGAGCTCACCGAGGGGATGGTAACATCCCTTGCCATGTAAACCCTATCCGCTGCAACATCGACTAAAGGGCTGTTTGCTCGACACATAACTTTGAAGGATGGCTGGAGCGCAGCAGCAATGCTGCGTCGAGATAGATGATTACCCTTGACAGAACTCGGCTTATTGTCGGCTCGCTTTATTATTAAATTTAACAATCGAGGTAATACTTATGTTGGTTAATATGCGTGAACTGCTGGCAGATGCACAGGAAGGTGATTATGCAGTCGGCTCATTTTCCGTTGCGAATATGGAGATGGTGCTTGGTGTTCTGCAGGCTGCAAAGGAGCTGAATGCACCTGTTATTCTGCAGATTGCCGAGGTGAGATTAAAGCAAAGCCCGCTGGAGCTGATTGGTCCGCTTATGGTTGCTGCTGCTGAAAATGCAGATACTCCTGTGGCTGTTCATTTTGACCACGGCAAAACACTTGAAAAGATTTCTCAGGCACTTGATCTCGGTTTTACATCGGTTATGTTTGACGGCTCACATCTGCCCCTTGACGAAAATATTGAAATGACGAAAAAGGTTATTGCTATGGCAGAGGAATATGATGCTTCTGTTGAGGCGGAGATTGGCTGTGTAGGCGGCAGCGAGGATGGCAGCGAGGATATTGCAATCAATTGCACCAAGCCTGAGGACGCGGTTCGTTTTGAGGCAGAAACAGGTGTGGATGCGCTTGCAATCGCAATCGGCAATGCGCATGGCAATTACAAAAGTACACCAAAGCTCAGATTTAATATTCTTGAAGAGGTTGAAAAAAATACTGACTTACCATTAGTTTTGCACGGCGGAACAGGTATTACTCCCGATGATTTTGTTAAGTGCTCACATACGGGCATAAAAAAAATAAATATTGCGACTGCAACCTTTGATATGGTTGAAAACACCGTTGCAGGGTGCTATAATAATGACAGTATAAAAGGTTACTATGATTTGCAGGCTGCTGAGGTGCAGGGCGCTTATGAGAATGCGAAAAAGCATATTCTTATTTTCGGCAGCGACAATAAAGCGTAACTGAATTGAAGGGGTAAAAATTATGAACTACATTACATTTGATATGTCAAAGCCATTGGATTTCATTCCAATCGGCAGAATTGCGATTGACTTTAATCCGACTGATATGTATATGCCATTGAGCGAGTCCTCCAATTTTAATAAGTATGTTGGCGGCTCACCTGCAAATATTGCAGTCGGTCTTGCACGTCTTGGCTGTAAGGTTGGTTTTTGCGGCTGTGTGAGCAATGACCGGTTCGGTGATTTTGTTGTTAATTATTTTGATAAAGAGGGTATTGACACAAGCCAGATTACAAGAGCCAAGAATGGTGAGTGCCTTGGCTTAACCTTTACTGAAATTCTTTCAAAGGAAGAGTCATCCATTCTGATGTATCGTGACAATGTTGCTGATTTCTGTATGGCTCCGGAGGATATTAAGGAGGAATATATTGCATCTGCAAAGGCGATTGTTATCAGCGGTACAGCTCTGGCAAAATCACCGTCACGTGAGGCTTGCCTAAAGGCAATGATGCTTGCTAAAAAGAATAATGTAAGAATTATTTTTGATATTGATTACCGTGAATACACATGGAAATCAAAGGATGAAATCGCTGTTTATTACAGTCTTGTTGCACAGAATGCCGATATTATTATGGGCTCACGTGAGGAGTTTGATTTGACTGAGGGAATTGTCGGTGTTAAGGACAGTGACCCTGAATCTGCTAAATATTGGCAATCCTTTGGTGCTTCTATTTGTGTAATTAAGCACGGTAAAGAGGGCTCAACTGCATATACTAATGATGGCAAATTCTATTCAATCAAGCCATTCCCTGCTGTTAAGCTCAAGGGCTTCGGCGGTGGTGACGGATACGGCTCATCCTTCCTTTACAGTCTTCTGCAGGGCAAGGAAATTATTGAATGTCTTGAGTTTGGTTCAGCCTCAGCATCTATTCTGATTTCTGCTCATTCCTGCTCAGATGCTATGCCTTCTGCAAAGCAGGTTGAGGATTTTATTAAAAAGAGCAAGGAAGAATACGGCGAAATGGTTGCAAGAGTTTAAATTGATTTAATAAAGATTTAACATTAAATTAATAGACAGATGACTATTTTGCATATTGACTTATTTACCATTTTGTGGTATAATATATGTTGTTCGAGGGAGTAGTTCCACACAGCATTTACATAGTGTGAGCTAAATCAACATCATGCCTTTACGGCTGGTTTAGTTTTAAAGAATGAGACTCGTACATAGTGCAATACTATGTACGGGTTTTTATTTATTTAATTTAAAAAAAGAGGTATTAGTATGAAGGAGTATTTGAAGGACAAAAGTGCTGTTTTTGATGAAATCAAGTCATCTGAAAGCGGCTTGACTGCCGCTGAGGCTGCGTCAAGGCTTGAAAAAAACGGCAAAAACAAGTTAGCTGAGGGCAAGAAGGAAACGCTGCTTCACAAATTCTTAAGTCAGCTTGCTGACCCGATGATAATTATACTTATCATTGCTGCTGTTATTTCCGGAATTACAGGAGCTGTCAGCGGAGAAGGCTTTACAGATGTATTTATTATTATGTTTGTTGTTATTCTCAATGCAGTGCTCGGTGTTGTTCAGGAGCAGAAGGCTGAAAAGGCGATTGAGGCTCTGCAGGAAATTGCGGCTGCAACATCAAAGGTTTACCGTGACGGCAGACTTGTTGATATAAAGAGTGAAGACCTTGTTATCGGTGACGTTGTTGAGCTTGAGGCTGGTGACAGTGTTCCTGCCGATTGCCGAATTATAAGCTGTGCTTCAATGAAAATCGAGGAGGCTGCACTTACAGGCGAGTCCGTTCCCGTTAATAAGCAGGTAGATGCCATTGACCCGCTGGGCAGTGATGATGTTCCCCTTGGTGACAGAAAAAATATGTGCTATATGGGCTCAAATGTTGTTTACGGTCACGGCAGGGCTGTTGTTGTTGCAACAGGTATGGATACTGAAATGGGTAAAATTGCCGATGCTCTTGAGCAGGCTGAGAATGGTGACACACCTCTGCAGCAGAAGCTCAATCAGCTTTCACGTATCTTGTCAATATTAGTTCTCGGTATTTGTGTATTTATCTTTGCTTTTGATATTGTTCGTTCACTTATTGTAGGTGATGCAGTTAATTTCAATACGGTTCTCAATACCTTTATGGTTGCCGTTTCACTTGCTGTTGCCGCTATCCCTGAGGGTCTGGCTGCTGTTGTAACCATCGTTCTTTCAATCGGTGTTACAAAGATGAGCAAGAGAAATGCGGTTATCAGACAGCTTACTGCTGTTGAAACATTGGGCTGTACGCAGATTATCTGCTCTGACAAAACAGGCACATTGACACAAAATAAAATGACGGTTGTTGAATATAAGGGCAGTGACGAAAAGCTCCTTGCCTCTGCAATGGCACTTTGCTGTGATGCACAGCTTCAGGATGACGGCACCGTAAAGGGTGAGCCGACAGAGGCAGCATTGGTTGCTTATGCTGATAAGCTGGAGCTTCCTAAAACAAAGCTTGAGGATTCTTTCCCGAGAGTTATGGAAGCACCATTTGATTCCATGAGAAAAATGATGTCAACTGTTCACGAGAGTGAAAACGGTTATGTTCAGTATACCAAGGGTGCGCCCGATGTTGTGCTTTCAAAATGTACATCCTATTATGAAAACGGCAAGCAGCTCCCTATGACAGACGAAAAAAGGAATGAAATCCTCGCCGGCAACAAGGAAATGGCTGATAAGGCACTTCGTGTTCTTTGCGGAGCAATGCGTATTTATAAGGATAAGCCTGAAAGTGAAGAGGCTGCTGCACTTGAGCAGGAGCTCTGCTATATCGGCTTGACAGGTATGATTGACCCTGTCAGACCTGAGGTTGTTGATGCAATTAAAGAATGTCGTCAGGCAGGTATCAGACCAATTATGATCACAGGTGACCACAAGGATACCGCTGTTGCGATTGCAAAAGAGCTTGGCATCATTACGGATAATACCTCTGCAATCACAGGTGCAGAGCTCAATAAGCTCAGTGATGAGGAGCTTGACAGGGAAATTGAAAAATATTCGGTTTATGCCCGTGTTCAGCCTGAGCATAAGGTTAGAATTGTTAAGGCTTGGAAGGCTAAGGGTAAAATCACTGCAATGACAGGCGACGGTGTTAATGATGCTCCGTCAATCAAAAATGCCGATATCGGTGTCGGTATGGGCATTACAGGTACAGATGTTACGAAAAATGTTGCCGATATGGTGCTTGCAGACGATAACTTTGCAACAATCGTTTCAGCCGTTGAAGAGGGCAGAAGAATTTATGACAATATCCGTAATTCCATTCAGTTCCTGCTGTCCTCAAACCTCAGTGAGGTTGTTACAATCTTTATTGCAACCTTAATGGGCTTTACAATCTTTGAGCCTGTTCATCTGCTGTGGATTAACCTGATTACCGACTGTCTGCCTGCTCTCGCTCTCGGTCTTGAGAAGGGCGAAAAGGATATAATGAAGCGTCAGCCGAGAAATTCAAAGGACGGAATTTTTGCAGGCGGTATGGGCTTTGACTGTGTATATCAGGGTCTTATGGTAACTGCTCTTACACTCCTTGCTTATTTCTTCGGTACAAATCAGCTTGGTGTTACACTTGCTCACGGTTCAGAAGAGCTTATTCACCAGAATGGTATGACAATGGCGTTCTTAACACTTGCAATGGCAGAGATTTTCCATTCCTTCAATATGCGTTCACGCCGACAGACTATTGCAAAAATGGGCAGTATCAACTGGTATTTAGTGGGTGCAATGGTATTAAGCCTTGTGCTTTCAACAGTTGTTATTTATATTCCGTTCCTTGCAGAAGCATTTGACTTTGCACACATCAGCTTAACTGAATATGCAATCTCACTTGCACTTGCTGTTTGCGTAATTCCGATTGTTGAAATCGTTAAGGCAATCCAGAGAAAGCTTAACAAATAAATTTAATTGTAAACAGAAAACTCCTGATGCATACGCATCAGGAGTTTTTTATAAGCTTATTAAATTAAAGACCTGTGTTTTCGGCAATATATTTTCTTGCCTTAACCGCATATTCAAAGGGATTCGCCTTTGCAGGATCCTGCTCAGCCTCAACAACAACCCAGCCCTCATAATCATTCTCTGCAAGAATGTCAAAGATAGGCTTGAAATCAACATCGCCGTCACCGGGAACTGTGAACACGCCTGCTCTTACAGCATCAAGGAATGACATATGCTCAGGAACAACCTGATTGTTATAAACATCAAGACGTACATCCTTTAAATGAACGTGCTTAACTCTGTTGATATACTTTTTAAGTACAGGTACAGGGTCAATGCCTGCAAAGGTGAGATGACCTGAGTCGAAAAGGAGATAAACCAAATCAGGGTCTGTAAGCTCCATCAGCTTATCAATTTCCTCAACGGTCTGTACGCCTGTGCCCATATGATGATGAACAGTAAAGAACATACCCTTGCTCTTTGCGTAAGCACCCATTTCGTTAAAGCCCTTGGCAACAATCTCCCACTGCTCGTCAGTGTAATAGGGTTTTTCATCAAGAATTGACTTGTCAAGACAGCCCTGAATGGAGTTGCCCTGCTCAGATGCACCGATAACCTTAGCACCAAGCTTGTGGAGCTTATCGCAATGTGCCTTGAATGCCTCAATTGTTTCCTCATAAGGCTTTGAGGTTAAGAAGGATGAGAACCAGGCATTGCAAATCTGAAGTCCTCTGATATCAAGATAAGGCTTTAATACATCAGGATCTGCAGGATATTTGTTACCGATTTCAGAGCCCTTAAAGCCAGCCAGTGCCATTTCACTGATGCACTGCTCAAATGTATTCTCTGCACCAAGGTCAGGCATATCGTCATTTGTCCAGCCGATTGGTGCAATCGCTAATTTAACTTTGTTTGAATCAAGCATTTTTTATTTACCTTTCAAAATTTTTAGTCAAGCTGCCATTATTAATAATCGAAGGTTTCCTTAATGTGTGCCTGCATATCCTCATATGCTGCTGCAACGGTTTCACTTTCGGAAACCTCTGCAACGCCGACTCTCCACCAGGACTCAAAGCCGGGTGTCATCGTCTTTGGCAGCACCTTAATATCAAACAGGCAGGAAACGGTCTGCTTCTGTGCATCTGCAAGTGCAGCACGAAGCTCGTCAGAGGTACGGCAGGTATAAGCCTTACAGCCGTAGCCCTCTGCAATTTTTGCAAAGTCAGGGTCAATTTCAGCACCGTCAAGCATACCTGTTACAGGATTTCTTGCTCTGAAAACAGTACCAAATGTATCAGTACCCTGATTATTCTGGAGATTTTCAATACAGCCCCAGCCCATATTGTCAAACAGGCAGACATTAATCTTTAAGCCCTCCTGCAAAGCAGTGTAAAGCTCGCTGTGCCCCATAAGGAATGAGCCGTCACCGCAGAAGGTGTAAACCTGTGATTCAGGTTTAGCCATTTTTGCACCGAGTGCACCGTTAACCTCATAGCCCATATTGGAATAGCCGTATTCCATATGGTATGTACCTCTGTCTTTAGGTCTGAACAGCCTTTGCATATCGCCCGGGAGTGAGCCAGCTGAACCGAGAGCAATGGCATCGTCTTCCATAAATTCGTTGATGATACCAAGAGCAAGAGTCTGATTGAGTCCTCCCTCAAGCTCTGTTGAATAATACTTATCAACAATAGCATCCCATTCAGTCTTTGCTGCTGAGATTTCATCCGTATAAGCTGATTTATAGCCCTCACAGGAATCAATAAGAGCAGTAACAGCCTCTTTTGCATCAGCAATAATTGCCTCAGCATCCATTTTGAATGCATCAAATGGACATACGTTAATGCCAAGTACCTTCCTGTTTTCGTTAAACAACCACTTTGAAGCTGTGGTAAAGTCAGTGAATCGTGTGCCGACACCGATAATTAAATCAGCATCCTTTGCAATCACATTGGCAGCCTTGCCGCCTGTTACACCGATACCGCCGAGATTGAGCGGATGCTTCCAGTCAATAATACCCTTGCCTGCCTGTGTTTCGGCAACAGGGATGTTATATTTTTCAGCAAAAGCAAGCAGCTCTTTTTCAGCACCGCTGTATCTTACACCGCCGCCGCAAACAATAATCGGCTTTTTGGCTTCTTTAATCAGTGCAGTTGCTCTGTCAAGCTGTGATTTTGAAATAGGACGTCTGTCCATATGCCAAACTCTTTTGGCAAGAAAATGCTCAGGATAATCATAAGCCTCGCCCTCAACATCCTGCGGCATAGCAAGGCAAACCGCACCTGTATCTGCAGGGTCCGTTAAAACACGCATTGCGTTAATACAAGCAGTCATTAACTGCTCAGGTCTTGAAATTCTGTCAAAATAGTGGCATACACCCTTGAATGCATCTGTTACGGTTCTGCCGTAATTGTCAAAGAACTCAGCCTGCTGTAAAACGGGATCAGGCTGGCGACAGGCAAAGGTGTCACCGGGCAGCACAAGAAGCGGAATTCTGTTTGCTGTGGCACAGCCGCAGGCAGTTACCATATTGGTTGCACCGGGACCGATGGATGAAACACAGGGGATAATTGCCTTTCTGTCCATCTGCTTAGCATAAGCAATAGCAGCAAGTGCCATATTCTGCTCGTTTTTACCCTGATAAAATTTCAGATTGTGTCCGCCCTGCTCTAACGCCTGACCAACACCGACTACGCAGCCGTGACCGAAAATACCGAAAATGCCTTCAACAAATTTTGTTTCAACACCGTCACATTCGATATATTGATTGTCAAGGAACTTGACCAGTGCCTGTGACATTGTAAGTCTGATACGTTTCATAATTAAGCCTCAATTTCAGATAATTTAACAGGTCTGTTTTCAGCAACAGACTTCTTAGCAGCAAGACCAAGACGAAGTGCCTCAAGACCGTCATAAACAGTTGTCTTTGTAGCCTTATCGTTAATTACACAGTCGATGAACTCTGTCATTTCGTCAGTGAAGGACTGCATATATCTCTCAAGGAAGAAGTAAAGCGGCTTGTCAGTTGTTGCACCGTTTTCATCCATAAATTCAACGTGAGTAGGAGTATCATTGGCAGCACTTGCCTGACCCTTTTTACCGAATACCTCAAGTCTTTGGTCATAGCCGTAAGCAGCCTTGCGGCAGTTGTCAATAACACCGATAGCACCGCTCTTGAATTTAAGAGCAACAAGTGCTGTGTCAACATCGCCTGCCTCACCGATTGCAGGGTCAACTGTAACTGCAGCATTTGCATAAACCTCTTCAACCTCACCGCCGATAAAACGAGCCATGTCGAAATCATGAACGGTCATATCAAGGAAGATACCGCCCGATACCTTAACATATGAGATTGGGGGCGGCTCAGGGTCACGTGATGTGATTTTGATTGTCTGCAGCTCACCGATTTTGCCCTTGTTGGCAAGGTCCTTGATTGCTGCAAAGTTGTGGTCATAGCGGCGGTTAAAGCCAATCTGAAGCTTAACGCCTGCTTCGTCAACAGCCTTGATAACAGCCTTGATTTTTTCAATTGTCAAATCAACAGGCTTTTCACAGAAAATGTGCTTGCCTGCCTTAGCAGCTTCAATCGCAATGTCTGCGTGGGTATCTGTTGAGGAACAGATAAGAACTGCTGTAATTTCGGGATTGTTTAAAATCTCGTGATAATCCTCATAATAATTCGGGATACCAAGCTCCTCTGAAACCTTCTTTGCACCTTCAACAAAAATGTCGGAAATAGCAACGATTTCAGCCTGAGGAATATGGTACGTAATTGATTTAGCATGTACCTGACCGATACGACCGGCACCGATGATGCCAACCTTAAGCTTTTCCATAAATTTTACCTCTCAGATATGTATTAAACCGGACATAAACCGGCTCATCATTCCAATAATAGCACAACAACTTTTCTAATTCAATATCTTAAAATAAGAAAAATAATATTTTTATGATTTTTATAAATGGTTGCATTAAATAAGAAATCTATGTATAATATAAATAAATATACAGCTTTATAAGGAGATTTCATATGACATATACATATACACCTCACGGTGTTTGTTCAAAACAGATAACAATTGATATTAATGATGATGAAACCATTAACAGCATCAGCTTTTTAGGCGGCTGCCACGGCAATCTTCAGGGTATTTCAGCTCTTGCAAAGGGCAGAAGTATTGATGAGGTTATTGCTGTGCTCAGGGGTATTGACTGCAGAGGAAGAGGCACATCCTGTCCTGATCAGCTTGCCAATGCACTTGTGCAGATAAAAGCGGAATTATAATTAAGGGGTCAAAATATGTTCAGACTTGAAAGCAAAATCTTACAGCGGGAATTCAAGGTGTATGAGGGCAATCTTTATGCATCACAGATAAGAAACACTCTGTCAAAAAAAGATTTCATTCCTGACGGGAACAGTGTTGAATTTTTATTTCATTTTACCGACGGCAGTGAATTTACCTCAAAGGGCTTAAAGGTTACAGACCAGAAGCAGGAAAACGGCAAGCTCTCTTTTACATTTGCAGAATGCAGCGGCGTTACCGTAACTATGAGCTTCTGGGCGGGCGAGGACGGAAATACGCTCAGAAAGCAAATCAGCTTTATTCAGAATGATACAAAGGTTATTGATTATATTCTGCTTGAGCATATAGGAATAACAAATTCAAAAACACATTTCTGTGTTCCTATGGATGTAGAGGGCACCGAGCTTGGTGCTTTTGCATCTTCACTGGGACAGCCGTTTTATATCGACAGCCTTTTCTTTGGCTGTGAGTTCCCTGCCACGCTCAACACAATTCTTTACGGAATAGGTCAGGTTAAATATTATCTCGGCAAAAATATAGACGGTGTATTTTATTGCCCTGTTACTGTGGTAGGCGGTGCAAGGGATAATACTATGATTGATGTGCAGAAAGCATTTTTTGATTACATCGACGATATTGCAGTGCCCAATAAATTCAGGCTTCAGTATAATAGTTGGTATGACCATATGCTGAATATTGATGCTGATAATATTGAAAAGTCCTTTTATGAAATTGAAAGCAAGCTTTCATCAAATGGTGTACCTCCTATTGACGCTTATGTCATTGATGACGGCTGGAATGATTATAAAGCCCCTTTCTGGAGCTTTAATAAAAAATTCCCCAACAAGCTTACGGATTCAACCAATATGACGAAAAAGCTTTGCTCCTCATTTGGTTTATGGCTCGGACCGAGAGGCGGATATAACTATCAGTATAAGTTTGCTAAGAAGATGGAAAAAAGCGGGCTTGGTGCCTGCAATGTTCTTTCACGTGACATTTGTGTTGCAGATAAAACCTATCAGGAAAATGTTTGCAAATTCCTTGTTGACACCACTAAGGAGTTTGACATAAGCTACTGGAAGCTTGACGGCTTTTCCTACAGACCCTGTACAAATTCCAAGCATCACCATATGGTCGGCGGCGAGAATGATATGTACTATTATTCAGAAATGTGGCAGGGCTGGATTGATATTTTTAAGAGCGTCAGACAGGCTCGTGCAGAGGAGGGCAAAGACCTCTGGATTAATATGACCTGCTATGTTCATCCCTCACCGTGGTGGCTGCAGTATGTCAACAGCATCTGGCTTCAGAACAGCAGTGATATAGGCTTTGCCGATAATCTGGAGCATCAGCCGCAGCTTGAGAGGGAAATAACCTATCGTGACGGAAGATATTACCATTCGCTTTGCACAAGAGCGTGGCAGATACCGCAAAGATATTTGTATAACCACGAGCCTATTTACGGTACAGAGGCTAAGGTTCATTATACTGACGAGGAGTTTGAGAAATATCTTTATTTCAATGCCTGCAGAGGTCAGGCACTCAATGAGCTTCATCTCAGCTATACGATGATGAACAAAACAAAGTGGCGTATACTTTCCAAGGTTGTTCAGTGGCAGAAGAGCAATTTCGATATCCTCAGAAATGCTATGATGCTTGGCGGAAATCCTGAGGAGAATAATGTTTACGGCTACTTTAGCTGGAACGAAAACGGCGACGGCATTATTGCACTGAGAAATCCTACTGATGAAAGTGCTCCGTTAACTCTTACCCTTAACAGACTGATGGGCTGCCCTGAAAATCTGAAAAATGTGAATCGCTTTAATGTTTACAATGAGGGTGCCGGCGAAAACTTTGACAGCTATTCCTATGGTGATAAAATTGATTTGACTTTAAAGCCTTTTGAGGTTAAGGTCCTTCAGTTCGGAAAAAAGGACAGAAGATATGATTACCTTGAGGCTGTTGATGAATTTACGATTTCATTTAAATACAGCAGTAATGAGGAAAATTGTGCAATCTGTGAGAATGATGATGTTAAAATTACGGTTGAGGACGGCTGTTTAAAAATCAAATGTGATTCGGCAATGCTGACCTCAAGTGGTAAGATAACAGGCGGCGAGCACAAAATAACAGTTGTTAGAGAAAAAAATAAAATGGTTAAGCTTTATATGGATCATGCGCTTGACGGCTCTGTTTATGATGCTGCTGCAAAGGGCGAGATTGATACGAAGCTGGAAAGCGATGCATTGGAATTCAGCGCTGTCAACAAAGCAACCTCCTATGAGGATATTGTTGCACTGAAAAGAGTGCTAACTAAAGCCGTTAAAAGGAGGAAAAAATAATTATGAACTGTAAAAAATGCGGCAGTGATGCGCTGATTAAAAAAGACGACTGGTACGAATGTGCGCACTGCGGAGCAACAATGTTTGATACAGATGTAAATATAAATGACGTAAAAAGCCCAACCAAAGAGGTTGAAAAAATAGAACAGGCAGAGGAAGGCAAAGAGGTTAATTATAAAACCTATAATCCGAATGCGCCTGAGGCTGAGGAAGAGGAGAAACAGCCGAAAAGCAAGCTGCGTGAGGCTGTGGAATTTTTAATCCCTATAGTTGTGGCTGTGATTATTGCAATCATTTTAAAATCCGTTGTTTTTGCAAATGCAGTAGTTCCTACAGGCTCAATGCTTAACACAATTCATGAGGGTGACAGAATTATTGCCAGCAGACTTGCTTATGTTAAAGAGGACCCTCAGAGATATGATGTTATTATTTTCAAATATCCTGATGATGAAAAGCAGATTTATGTTAAGCGTGTTATCGGTCTGCCGGGTGAAACCGTTCAGGTTATTAACGGTGTTGTGTATGTAACAAAAACTGACGGCGAAACAATCCAGCTTGACAACAGCTTTGTTACAAACTGTACACCTGAGGGCAATTTCGGACCGTTTGAGGTGCCTGCTGACAGCTACTTTATGATGGGCGACAACAGAAATTCAAGCTGGGATTCAAGATTCTGGGATAATAAATTTGTTAATAAGGAAGAGATTTTAGGTAAGGTTAAATTTAAGTATTATCCAAGCTTCGGCAAAATTGAGTAATACTGACAGAGGGGTAAAAATATGAGCCAGACGAATTATATTCCTAAGAAAGAACGATGGGCGTTCAGTATCGGTGCAATGGGTCAGGGTATGATTTATGCAATGATGTCCAGCTATATCAGTGACTATTATCTGAATGTGCTGCAGCTTGCACCGATGTTTGTGCTTCTGCTTATGCTTTTGGCAAGAGTTTGGGATGCTATCAATGACCCGCTTATGGGTATGATTGTTGACAGACGCACCACAAAGCGCGGCAAAATGAAGCCGTACATAATCTATGCATCAATCCCTATCGGTATTTTGACCGTGCTGATGTATTTCAGCCCGAACCTTAACAAGGGTGCATTAATGGTTTATGCAGCAGTGGTTTATGTTCTGTGGGGTATGATTTACACAATGGCTGATGTTCCCTTCTGGAGTCTGCCGAATGTTATGACTGCAGATGCCGAGGAAAGAAGCTCAACAATATCCTTCGGCAGAACATTGAACGGTGTCGGCTCAGCCGTGCCCGAGGTATTGTTTCTTGTTATAGGTCTTGTTTTGCCGAATATTCTCGGTGCTTCCGACGGACTTGAATACAACAAAACAAAATACCTTATTATGGCAATATTCACTGTTGTTATAGGCTTGCTCCTTTATGCAAGATCCTATTTCCATGTTAAGGAAAGAGTGGTTATTCCTGACGTTAAGCCTGTAAAGGGCGAGCCCTCAAGGCTTTCACGCATATTCAAATGCAAGCCGCTTATGCTTGTTATTCTGATGGGTGTGCTTTCAAGCGGAAGATATATGGTGCAGGCTGCAGCCGTTCACGTTGCTCGTTATGCCTTTTATATCGGTGCACCGCTGGAGGGTATGACAGATGCAGAAAGAGTGGCGGCGATTGAGGCAAGCGTGTCATCAGTCAAAACAATCTTTCAGGCGTGTGCAATTGTGGGAATGTTTGGCGCAATGCTCGTTATGCCTGCTCTTATGAAACGCTTTGACTATAAAAAAATTGTTATTGTAACCTGTATTGCAGGCTTTGTTGCAAGCATATTTACCACACTTATCGGCTGGTTTACAATGAATTTGTATATCTGTATACCTTTTATTCTGATTTCCTGTATTCCGCTTGGTGTGCTTAATGTTATCAGCTATGCAATGATTGGTGACTGCCTTGATTATATGGAGCTGAAAACAGGCTTCAGAGATAATGCTTTAGGCTCTGCCTGTCAGGGCTTTGTCAACAAGCTTGGCAATGCCTTTGCAACATCGGGTATTGTATTGATGTATATGTTTATCGGTCTTGAACCTGAAAAAATGTTAAGCTCAGATGTTATTATGGCGGCAACTGATCTTGCAATGAATCAGCGCTTTGCAATGTTCTCACTGGTTTCAATTGTTCCGGGTGTGAGTCTGCTGCTTTGTGCAATACCGATGTTCTTCTACAAAATCAGCGGCAAGGAAAAGGAACGAATTGAAAATGAGCTTGCTGCTCAGCGTAAGGCGAGAGGAATTGAGATAGGTGAATAAAAAATTAATTGCAGCAGGTGCAGTATGTATAGGCGCAATCGCAGGCACTGCACTGCATGGCTATATGGATGTTATGGGCAGGGAAAGCAAATTCAAATCAATTATCGGTTACCTTGCCACAAGAAATGAGAATGACGGACCTGATGAATTTCTTATGTTCAATCAGTCCAAGCACGAATGGATTCATAAGCAGAACAGCGAAAAGATTATTATAAAATCACACAGAAACAGGAATTTAACAGGTTATCTGACTTATCCTGCCGAAGATAGCAAAGTGTTTGTTGTTTTTGCCCACGGGCACCATACAGACCATAACGGCGACCCTGCAAACTTTTTGCAGTATTATGTTGAAAAGGGCTATAATTTTCTTGCAATGGACCATGTGTCCTGTGGTGAGAGTGAGGGCAGCTTTACAGGCTTTGATTATTTTGAGCATAAGGATTGCCTGCTGTGGATTGATTATTTAACCGAGCGTTTCGGTGAGGATATAAAAATAATTCTGCACGGTGTATCCATGGGCGGCGCTACCGTCTGCAAAATGATAAGCAGTGTGCCAAAGCAGGTTAAGCTCGCTGTTGCTGACTGTCCGTATACCAGTGCGGCAGAGGAATTTTCTGAAGTAATTAAGGGTGCGGGAATTAAAAATCCAAAACCGCTTGTTAAGATTTTTAACGCTGCCAATAAGGTGATTGCAGGCTATGACCTTGATGATACAGAGGTCAGGGGATCTGTTCTTCAGGCAAGAGTGCCGATGCTCTTTGTTCACGGTGACAATGACGGGCTTGTTCCCACAAAAATGGGCGTGGAGCTCTATGAGCTTTGCCCCACACCAAAGGATATGCTTTTGGTAAGCGGTGCAGGTCACGCGGATTCAATCCGTATTGACGAGTCAGGCTATCATAAAAAGCTTGATGAATTTATTGATAAATATTTAGGAGTGTAATGTATGCCTTTTATTGAAGTAAAAACAAATCAGACAATAGCAGATAAGACTGCTTTAAAATCTGCTCTCGGCGAGGCAATCACAGCAATCCCCGGTAAGAGCGAGGCTTGGCTTATGGTTGAGCTTGCGGATAAAAAGGATATGTATTTTAAAGGCAGTGACGCACCTTGTGCTATGTTTGAAATTGCAATTTTCGGCAAAGCAGGTGATGACGCATACGATGACTTAACAGTCAGAATCTGTGAAATCAGCGAAAAGCTGTTGAATGTGCCTGCCGACAGAACATATGTCAAATACAGTGAAATTGACCATTGGGGTTTTAATAAATTTAATTTTTAAGTAAAGATCGGATTTTAAGGAACATAGGATTTGTGAAAAAGTTTATTAAAATAATTATACCTATTTTAATTATAGCATTGTGTGTGGCAGCGGCAATTCATTTTGGCGTATTCAATAAAAATGAAGAGCCTACGGCAACACAGACTACTGTCAGCACAGAAAAAAAGTCAAAATATCAAAGCTATATTGATAAAAACAGTGATTTTGTCGGCTATATTAAAATTGACGGAACAGCGGTTGATTATCCTGTTGTGCAATGTAATGATGATGTGTTTTATCTGAATCATAATTTTGAAAAACAGCCGGAGGAACGGGGTGCTATTTATATGAGCAGTGCCTGTGATTCTTCGCTGAAGGATTTTAATACTGTAATTTATGGTCATAACTGGCTTGACACAACAATGTTTTCCGAGCTGACAAAATATGATGACATTGAATTTTATAAAGAGCATCCCGTAATTAACTTTGATACGGCTTATGATGATATGCAGTGGAAGATTTTTGCTGTGTTCATTACAAATGCTGATGAACATGAGGATGACGGTTATATATTCAATTATATTTATCCTCACCTCGATGGTGAGAACTTCAGCGGATATATCAGTGAAGTGAACAAAAGAACGCTTTATAAAACAGGTGTTGATGTTAACGGCGCTGATAAAATACTTACACTTTCAACCTGTTCAAGGAAAATGGATATTTCAGGCTACAGAGCAGATGCAAGGATTGTAGTTGCCGCAAGACTTGTGCGAGATGGTGAAAGCACAGAGGTTGATACCTCAAAAGCAGCAGTTAATCCTTCGCCCAAATATCCGCAGAAATATTGTGATAATATGGGAATACAGAATATCTATGCAAATGATGAAAAATGGTATCCTGTAGAAATTGAATGAAAGATAATATTAAATAAAGCAGCAGAGCCAACAAAATATGTGTTGGCTCTGCTGCTTTTATACGATTAGTCTTCAAAAATTCCATACAGAACAGTTAATATTATCGTATCATAGTATTTTAAAAGATTTTCAGCAAGCGTTTTTGCATTTTCAATTTCATTATTTTTTACTGCATTAACAATTTTGCTTTCCATAGCCTGAAAGGTGTTTTCGTATAATAGAATCATTAATTCGGCAAAATTTTCGTCACTTATTTTTAATTTGTTGTTTTTTGAATGAATAATCATTAAAACCTTATTTTTCATGGCGTTGTCCCATTTTTGCTTATGCTTTGATATTTTTGCCATAGACTCTTCATTGAATTCTCTGTTTCTGAGCATGTATGCAAGTCTTAATATGATTAAATGCGTTGGATTTTCAAACCAATACTTTATTCGTTCTATATAATAGTTATGAAGATTTTTTTCAATGCTCAAATGATTGTCTGGTTCAAAATCATTAATATCATCACTTAAATTATCAAGTGCATAGCATACGCAGGCACAGAGCAGTTCCTCCTTTGAAGAAAAGTGATGATAAAGCTTGCCTTTGGAAATACCATTTTGTTTGCATATGCTGTTTAAGGACACATTATTGCCTTTATCTGCAAATTCGTCAATAGCACATTCAATAATATAATATATACTGTTTTGACTTTTTTCTTTCTGATTCATAATCAGTCTTCTTTCATAATGAATTTTTCAACTACAATTATAACATATAGTAATATGAAAGTAAACAAAAACAAACCATAAGCGGTCTGTTTTTTAAAACAAAAATTTTTTGGGGAAATTGTTCATTATATCTAAAAATAATCCTGTAAAATTGTCAATATTAACAATAAATTTTTAAAGTGTGTTAAGTTGTTGACAATTAATTTAGTTGCGTTATAATAATATTTGATAAAAGTGGTTTGTTTTTTAGGCTGAAAACAAACAAAATTTTAAAAAGGAGATGTTTTTAATGAAAAAAGGAAAACGACTGCTCAGTCTGCTTTTGGCTTTCGTGATTGTTTTAACTTCATTCAGTGTGTGCTTCAGTGCACTTGCTGACGAGGCTCAGGCAAACAGCGACGCAAAAGTAACTGAGGCTCAGGATGCAATTCAGGCTTTTTATGATAATAAAAACAAAACTGATTTGTTTGACAAAACTAAGCCGAATTATGCGGATGTACTTGCTGTATATAATGAAGCAGCAGGAAAAATCAAGGCTTTAAGCGATTCTCAGAAGCTTGATCTTGATGTAAAGTATTACGCCTTTTTCCTTTACTATGCTACTGAAAAGGTAGCACGAGAGAACACAAGCCTCACAAGTACAAATGCTAAGATTTGGGGCTCAAGTACGGATGAGGGTCTTAAGGCTCTTGCAAAGGATATCGGTGATTTCCCTAAGGAGTATCAGGATGCTGTTGACGTAATGAGAAAGATTTACGTTAAGGTTGACGGAACCCTTTTCAACACAAGCTTCGATTTTCAGAAAAAGACTGCCGGTTATGAGCATTATGAAAAGAATGTTCCTGAAATTTCAAAGCTGACAGCCAAGGGCATTGATTTTGCAAACTATATGCAGGTTAGTGGTGACGGTTTCTATTTCTATGCGACTTCACCAAGTTCAGCAAAAACAGAATTGTACAGCAATATCGCAAGAATTACATATAATTATTTTCAGGATAAGGCTGGCAAAAATGACCCTTCAACAATCAGCTATTCAGCATATATGCAGGGCAGCGGTAACTCCAGAACTTGGAAAGAAGGCAAGAATGCTGCTATGTACAGAGCTGACTGGGAAGCTGTTAATGAAAAGTTTTTAACTGACAGTGCACCTTACGGCAGAGAGGCTTGGTCAAAGCTTGTTGACCTATTTGCTCCTGTTTTTGGTAATGAATTCAAGGATGCCGCAACACTTGCAGCTGACACCGGTATGAAGAACTTTAACGGTGAAAAGATTACAGAGGCTCAGGTTGATGCTGTTACAGCTGCTATTGAGAATGTTAAGGACCCTGTTGCCGCGGCTGCTCTTAAATCCTTTATGAGCAATTCTTATGTTAATTTTGCATCAGCTTTAAGCTATAAGCTCGGCAGTGCAGACGCGTATACTGAAGATTTAGATGCAGATACGGTTTACAGCAATCAGATTTCACTTGTCAAGAAAAATGTAAACGCTCTTGTTAATGATTTACAGAATGTTGTTAATAATAACAGACTCAACGACTTTGTTGAATATATGGGCACAGTTAATGTAAACAAGCTTACAGATGCAATTGTTAAGGAAGCGATTGATAAGTACCACACAATGAGCAGTGACTATCAGGCAAAGGTTCCTTCAGATGTTAAGGAAAAGCTTGTAAATGTTGCAACAAAGGGCTTTTATGACATTATGAATACCGTTGATATGAACAATATCACAAGAGAAGTTCAGTCAAAGGTTTATGACAAATATGTATTAATGGATGAATTTAAGTCCACAATCCCTGCAGAGCTTTATGATAAGTATGTTCTTGTTCAAAAGCCTATTATAGATATGAATGACTTTGCTAAGGAGCTTGCAGCATTTAAGAAAACAGAAATTATCCGCCCTGAAAACAGCGAGGTAGCTTGGACAACAGGCGGTATGCAGAGTGCTGTTGATAAGCTTTGGGACTTGGTTGCAAACACACTTATTCCGCTTATCGCAAAGGATATTGATTTATCAAATGGTTTAGATGCTGTTCTGAAAGAAAATCTCTATCAGCCTGAGATTATCGTAGCTATTCTTAACCTCTATGCAACCCTTCTTGACAGTGATGATGTAATCGAGGCAGAAGGTCTGAGCCTTCCGCTTAGTACGATTATGGGCTTTATTGTTACAAATGACAAGCTTGCAAATTACCTTGCAGCAGATGGTGACAAGTATGCAGGTGCTATTGAAAAGCTTAAGGCTGCAAATGCACAGGGTGGTACTAATGCTGAAAAGATGGCGAACGCAGCAGCTATGAATTTCACAGCTAAGGATTTCGGCTTCACAGCAGGTGATCGCGAAGGTTTTGCTGACGCACTCCTTGCAGTTCTTCGTCCGATTACAACCCTTCTTGCTCCGGGTTCTAAGTTATTAATAGTTAATGTTAATATCAATATGTTTGATTATATGACAGGTGACGGTAAATATCAGACCGGTGTTTATTCAAAACTTCTTCCTCTCCTTGAGCAGCTTGGTATGATTGGTCTTCCTACTCAGGAAGAGTATAAGGCTAACTATGAGAGCGTTAAGGAAGAAAAGGGTGCAAATATTGCAGCTGATGAATTCCTCAGACCTGTTATTGACCACCTCTTCACAGATGTTATTGATGTGGTTTCACCTGACCCGATTAACGGTCTTATCAAGGTGCTTCCTCGTCTTGCACATATCGTAAATACAGATATGCTTGACAGCACAATTAAGGATGTATCAACACAGTTAGGTGTTCTTAGTGGAGTAGTCAGCGGTCTTGATGTTTCAAAGAATGCAATCAATGCACTTCTTGCACAGCCTATTGACCTTACAGACCTTATCGGAATCAAGCTTACACTGCCTCCGATTGACTGGGCTGCACTTGCTGACTGCTGTACTCTTGAGGTTGTAGAAAGCTCAACTGATTCCAATAAGTATTTCATTCTCAGAAACGGCGATACAGACACTGTATTCACAACATTGTTCTATTATGTATATGATGTAGTGTTCGCTGACGAGGATACTTACAAGGCAATCAGAAAGCTGCTTACGGATAACCTTGGTGCTCTTGCATCCATGGTTACAAATTATACTGACAACTGGGTAAAAATCGGTAAGGTTGATACCTATGGCGAGGTTCTTGATCTTCTCGGAACTCCAACAGGCGACGTGATTGAAAAGCCTGTAACTCCGGTTGATCCGGAGAATCCGAATAAGCCTAACAAGCCGTCAGATAACAACAACAATAATAATAATAATAACCCGAATGTGAATAAGCCAAATCTTGATGACTTGCTTAATAAGGGTGACAAAACAAACGGTAATTCCACAACAAAGAAAAATGTTAAAAATCCGTTTATTCCTAAGACAGGCGGAGAAAGCACAGCTTATGTTATGATGGCTGTATATTCTGTTCTTGCACTGGCTATCGGTGCAGCAGCAGTTGTATACAAAAAGAAGAAGAGCGACTGTGCTGAAAAATAATTAAAATTACCTCCAATATATATAATGAGAAACCGCAGATGCATTGCATTTGCGGTTTCAAACTGTTATAAAGTGGGCAGTACCATCGTACAGTAATCCTCGCAAAAAATGAAATCCAGCTTCATTTCTCAACCTTTGACAACGTATAAAATTTGTAATTTGACTTTTTCTACACACTGTTGAGGCAGGTTTTTCCTGCCTCATTTTCTGTATTTAGACAAAACCTCTTGACAAAATTTTCAGTTTTTATAAAATTAAATTCACAAAGTTACATTTTGAGGGTATATAGATAATGATAGCATTTTTAGATTTAATTGATAATGATGAAGATAAAGAACGCTTTAAACAGTTATACCATAAATACAAAGGTTTAATGGCTCACATTGCAAATGAAAAAGTTGCAAGTCAGGAAGATGCTGAAGACGTACTTCAAGAATCATTTTTATATATCGCAAAAAATTTCAGTAAAGTAGGGGATATTCATTCAAACAGTACCAAACGTTTTGTTGCGGTTATTACTGAAGGATATGCTATAAAGAAATATAACAATGAAAGAAAACAGCTTTATCATTTACATGATGTTCATGAGATTGATGTAGATAACACATTTGGTAATGAATATTTTAATGCGTATGATAAAACTGATTTAAGAATGGTAATTAATAAATTAAATGATGAATACAGAAACTTGATATATTTTACATATGTTTTAGGATATACAAGCAAGGAAATATCGGAAATTTATGGATTATCCGCTGATAATATCAGAAAGAAAATTCAGTTTGCAAAGCTCGAAATCAAAAAGGATTTAGAAAGTTGGGATTAAGATGAATAACTTTAATGATGCCTGCACATTATCTTGTGATGATTGGCTGAATAATTTTTCTGAGTCATACGAATGTGATTTCAGTAAAACTTTTGAAAAAGAAATGCAAAGACTTGTTGATAAGATGAGAAATGATAAATATCATAAATTCACAAGAAAAACAATGAGTGCCTTGATTATTGCAGCGGTTATACTCTCTTTTGCGACAACAGCATTTGCAATTCCGAGTTCTAGAAAATATATCATAGAAAAATTTACGGACCATTTTTCATATGCAGTTATTGAACCGGATAATATAGACATAGTTGAAGATATTATTGTCGGATATATTCCTGAAGGGTATGAAAAAAGAAATGAGTATATTTTTGAAAAGGAAATATCACAAGAATATCAAAGAGATGATGAATGGTTCATAATTAGCAAAAATACAATTGATACAGAAATAAATTTTGATGCTTTGGATACAGAAAGTAAAACGATTGATGGTACAAAATACTTATTTTTTGTGACTGATAGTACAAACGGAGTCATTTGGAATGACAGTTTATATGTATATAGTGTATCTGGAAAAATCAATAAAGAAGAACTTATTAAAATCGCAATAGAGATAAAATAAAAAGTATAAAATGGAAAAATTTGAAAAAATTTCAGATTTTTCCATTTTTCTTTTCACAATTTACATATTTCAAGGTATATGGAGTATGAAAGGAGGAATTGTGATGCTAAAATTAAAAAACTTTTCAAAGGAATTCTTTTTGATTTTCTTGTCATTTATGATGTTATTAAGTTGTCCGTTATGTGTTCATGCAGCCACAATTGATAATGACAATAATAGCCAAATTGAATTGATGTACACTACAATTGAAACGAATCGTTCAAGTATTTCAATTAGCGGTATTAAATCAACTTGTACTGCATCAATGACAGCAAAAAAGTCAACAACACTGAAAATCAAAATGGAATTGCAAAAGAAAAAATCAAGTGGATATGAAACTGTGGAAACTTGGACAAGCAGTAAAACCGGTGTAATGAGTTGGGTACGGAAACTCTAAAGAAATTATCATATAATTCGGATTTATTAATCGATATCTGTCAGGAAATGAGTGGCAATATTGGTGGGGATTTTAACGGTAAAGATTAAATTAAGGGAGAATTTAATTAATGGAAGATAATTTAAAATATGCCACAGACCGAGAAAAAGAAGCGTATCAATATTATCAAGCTGGTATGTCTTATGAGAAAATCAGCAAACAAATGAATATTAGTAAATCAAGGGCTGGACAATTAGTAAGATCATCGAAAAAACGCATTAGAGCTTATGAAGCACACTGTGAATTACATAAAAAAGAAATGGAAACATTTAACCAACCTTTAAACATTTCAATATCAAAGGGTGAAGGAAATTTAATGTATGAATTGCTATATCAGCGTATCAAAGACTTAGAAAAAGAATATAAAATTAAGCACGATATAACAAATCCATATAGAGAAGCAAATAAATCGAAATTACCTTATGAATATTTTTTAATTAGAGATTTATACGAAAGGATTGCTAAAATATTGGACAAGCCTCATAATTTGATTTAACAACTAATTGTACTTTAGGCAAAAAGTATTTCAATATTAAACTGATTTTAGCATCGTCTTGTGAAAATCAAACTAAGAATCGGCATTAGAAAGATAAAGAAATCTACGAAAAAATTAAAGAGCAAAGTGATGAAACTGCTTGTATATCCTATAATAAGTATTCGTTGGAAGAAACAGCTGAAAATGAATATATATTATCTATAACAGTGGATGAAAAATGGCTCAACAGTGAAAACATTGTATATCCCATTGTTATTGACCCCACCACAAGCAATGTTTATGACAGTGCCGACGCAGCAGTATTTTCAAAATACGCTTCAAATAACTATGGTAATGAGCAGACGGGCTGTTTCGGGAAATCCAGTGATTATGGTTACGGACGAGTTTATGAGAAATTCAATATTCCGTCAGCAATCAAAAAAGGTGCTACAATTAATTACGCATTCCACTGGGTAAGAGAAACTACAGGAAGAACAAACTCAACCTATGTAAGACCATTTCTTGTAACATCTTCATGGAGTGAAACCGGTATTACATGGTCAAACAAGGCAGGATATGAAACAACCACTAATACCAACTGGAAAAATATCAACAGTAAATCTACGGATAATCCGGACAATCCATATTGGTATAACTACAACCTTGTTAATTGCGTTAAGAAGTGGATAAACGGCACAGCGAATAACGGAGTCGTGTTTGTCAGTGGTGAAGAGGTTGATGAAGTACAAAAGTATGAATGGCGTGCCTTTGCGTCACGAACCTATTCAACCTCAGCAATGAGACCATATACTGTAATCAGCTATGAAAATGACACAACTGCACCAACAATAACAAGTGTTACAGGCAATCCTACTTCATGGACAAAGAATAATGTAACACTTACAGTTAACGGTGCAAAGGATAACAGCGGTGGTGCAGGATTACACGCAACACCATATTCTTTCTCTACAACTAAGGGCAGCTACAGTTGGCAGGCAGGCAATACAAAAACATTTTCATCAAACTGCACAGTTTATGTTTATGTGCGCGATGCACTTGGGAATATCCGTCTTGCGTCAACACAAACTATTAATAAGATAGATAAAACTGCTCCAACCAATCCAAAGGTTACAGGAGTTCCCGCAAATTGGATAAACCAAAATTACACTTTAACCGCAACATCAACAGACAGCAGTTCAGGTATTGCAGGCTATAGCTTTTCGACTCAGGCAGGTACATATTCCTGGCAAACAGAAAATACAAAGCAGTATACAGGCAATGGCACTGTATATGTCTATGCAAAAGATAAGGCGGGCAATATTTCAGCCGTAACAACCGTTAAGATTGATAAAATAGATAAGGCTAAGCCAATTATTTCAGACATTTCCGTTACAAAGAATACACAAACAAATAAAACAACCGTAACCATTACGGCATCCGATGCATTGTCGGGTATTGCAGGCTACAGCTTTGACGGCGGCATCACTTATCAGACCTCCAACAGCAAAGAATTAGACAGCACGCCTAATTCTATCTCTGTTGCAGTAAAGGATAATGCAGGGAATATCGCAACACAGGTTACAGAGGCTATTCTTCCCGAATTTTACGAGGACGGTAATTTAGTCGGTGTGCTTAATCCAAATACCGACAGCAGCGAAACATTACAGTATAAAATCGGTGAAGACGGCGAATGGACCGATTATGCAGTTCCTTTTGCAGTACCTCTCGGCGAAACATCAACCATATATGCAAGAATCGGTGAAAACGGCTCGGTAATCAGTACATCGGTTACACCTGATACATCATCAATCGGTACATATACCGAATCCAATACAGATTTTTCTCTTGCATATAAAGGCACATCTTTTGATTTCACAAGAACATATGACAGTGCAGATAAGAAATGGTTCTTTGCAACCGACAGTAAAGTAACTGCTGTTAACGATTATGTTTTTTCTGCTGTTTTACCTGACAGTACAGAATTAACATTTATCAAAACTGCTGATAGTACATATACAAATGAAATCAATGGATATATATTAACAAAGTCAGAAAACGGTTGCGTAATTCAGATTGATAGTGTAAACTATACCTATGGCACTGACGGAAAATTAATATCAATCAGCAATAAGTATGATGATACAATTGCCATTGCAAGAACGTCATCGGCAATCACCGTTACTGATGGAGCAAACAGAGCATACGTGATTACCCTTGATGCAAATGGTAATATTGCTTCTGTAACTGATCCTGCAAATAATACGATTACATATACCTATGACAGCAATAACAATCTCACAAAGGTTGTCGATCAGGCAGGCGTTATACTCGGTCAGTATTCCTATACAAACGGTGTTCTCACCAAGAGTATGGATAAAGCAATTAATTATAATGCCAACGGCAGAGTAAGCTCCTATGTATATGACAGCGGTGCATATCTCAATTACACCTATGATGATGAGAACAAAACCGTTTCCACAGCAAGTTCAGTAGAAACTACAACCACGCAGACCTATAACGATGCACTTATGGTTGTATCATCAACAGATGAGGAAGGCAATACAACCGAGTATACCTATGATGAATATTATCGTACTTTAACAGAAACAAAAGACGGTAGCACCATAACTTATACTTATGATTCAAAAGGGAATCTTTTATCAGAGGTTTCTGACGATGAGGATGCTGAAAACACATATTACACGTATGATGAAAACGGCAATGTAATCCGTCAGCAGACAGGCAAGAACTACACATATTCAGTGTATAACGATAATAACGAGTTGATTATTTCCGCTTCGCTTAAAGAAGATTATCAGGGCGAAATTCCTGAACAGTACAATGCAGAGCTGACCTGCTTTGATACTGTAGCCTACACTTATGAAAACGGAATACTTATCAAAACTGTTGACAGCAAAACAAACGAAACCGTAACGAATATTTATGATACTTACGGCAACAGCATTAAGATTACAACCGTTACCGAAAAGGACGGCAACTCAACAATCGGTGTTGCAGACAGTACATATGATGTTATGGGCAATCTGCTCACAACTGTCAGCGGTGAGGAAAGCTCGTCATACATCTATGATAAGGCTGGCAGAACTCTCCTTGCCAATGAAAAAGGTGAATGCACCCGTACGATTTATGATAATCTCGGCAGAACCATACAGGAAATTTCGCCTGAGGATTACGACAGCACAAAGGACGGTTTGCCTGAAAATAACACCTATGCAGATGCGAATGCAGGACAGACCTATGTATACGCCGCCAACGGTACTCTCACAAGTGAAACCAACCGTCTTGGAAAAACAACAAAGTATTTCTACAATGACATCGGTTCAAAGGTACGGGAAGAATTTGACATCTACAAATTCTACTATCTCAATCACGG
>DKYL01000028.1:11968-12498 GCA_002493325.1 Ruminococcaceae bacterium UBA7101 | reverse complement strand
TTTTAGTAGTAAAGGACATTTTGGCAATGAGCAAAAACACAATAAAAATGCCCCTTTGGGGACCCTATTCAAAGAAGTATATGGGACTTTCAAAAATTATTAAAGATATGGAAAATGTGGGAGCGAGATTCGATTTTTCCGTTCATCCCACACTGTGGAACAGCTCCACTCCTGTACCGAATGTTACTGTGCCGTCAAATTATCATCTTTGGCACTGTGAAAGCGATTATACTTTTTATTCATACAGATATGAGCTTATGTGGAAGGATCAGGTTTATGCAGATGTTTCCTTTTCTAAAATCAAGGATAATTCATATCTGATGAGATGTGAATTTTTCAATAATACACCTCTTTCACAGAACTGTATTTTAAATCTGTTTTCGTCACTTGAGTTTCCTTATCCGACATACTGCAGAGTAAACGCACCTGATAATGCGGTAATTAAAACTGCAAACAATTATGAGGAATATGCTTACAGTACCCCTCGTCCGTGGGATGAGGAGAATCCTGACGGTATGTTCAAGGGTATG
>DKYL01000028.1:0-11676 GCA_002493325.1 Ruminococcaceae bacterium UBA7101 | reverse complement strand
GACGGTATGTTCAAGGGTATGTTTGTTGATAAGGATTTCTACCTTGGCAAGGGTCTTGGCGACAGATGTGAAAATTATCATGTCCACTTCCTTAATCTTCAGCCCTTTGGCTGTGAAAAGGGTGATATGGTATCATATAAGTTTGACCGCGGCAGCATAAAAAATCCTGTTATTGCAGTAAGATATAAGACAGTTACTGATGGAAATGCCGAATTCATGATGAACGGCGAAAGGGTTGCTTTCAAAAACAGCAGTGAGCTTGCTTTTGCCTATCTGCCATATATGCGTGCTTTTACACTTGAAAGCCTTGGTACAGCAGGTATTGAGCTTGATTTCTTGGCTGTTATTGATGAAGCTGACAAAAGCAGGCTGACAACAGAGTATGTAAGCTTTCCGTATATACCGCAAATTGAAACAGAGAAATGCGGCAAGGGTCACTTGACGAAATTAGGCTATGACGGTGTATCAGAGCCTTTCTATATTCTGACACATAATGTGCATACAAGAGAGCGTGTGCTTGAATCCGGCTCTCTTGAGGATGCACTGATTAACAGGCTTTCAAACGGCGATCATACATATGATGATTTGCCGGAAACCTTTTCCAAATCCTTTGAAAGAAAGCATAGTGATGAAGGCTTTTTCCAGAACACATTGATTAAATCCATATTTATTGAGCCGAACAGCTCCCATATTGAATATGCAGTTTTGTCAAATGAAAAGCCTGAGCCGCTGACGGATGCGGAATATGAGGATATTTATAATCAAGCGAAAGCAAATATCGGTCATAACGGATATAACAGGGCAGGGGAAAAGTATACCCTTTCAACTGAAATTCTTCGTTCAACCCTTTTAACAAATGTTGTTTATCCTGTTTACCGTCACGGTGAAAATGTGATTCACCACACACCCGGTAAGCGTTGGGACAGCTTCTATACCTGGGACAGCGGCTTTATAGGTATGGGCTTACTGGAGTTTTCTAATGACTTATGTCAGTATGCACTCGATATGTATCTTTGCGATGACAGCAACAAGGATTTTGCATTCCTGCTTCACGGCTCGCTTGTACCTACTCAGTTTGTTGAGTATCTTGAGCTGTTAAAGAGAACAGAAAATAAGGCAGAGCTTGCATTCCTTTATGACAAAATCAAGCTTTATTATGAATTCTTACGCGGCAGAAATCACGCTTCAACTGTTGCTAAATTCAATAATGGTTTGCTTACCACTTACGATTACTGGTATTCACACTGCGGTATGGATGACTATCCTGCACAGGTTGAGATGATGAACAGAAAATCACAGAAATACACCTGTCCTTGCCTTTCAACAGCACAGATTATCAGAGCAGGAAAGATTATGAAAATGGTTGCTGCTTCTCTCGGCAGAGAGGATGATATCAAGGTTTATGATGCTGATATTGCGTATTCAACCAAGGCACTCAACGATCTTGCCTGGGATGAGGAAAGCGGATATTTCGGCTATACCGAGTATGACGAAGACGGCAATGTTACAGGTATTATGCGTACCGAGGACGGCGAGAACTTCAACAAAGGTATGGACGGTGTTTATCCGATTGTTGCAGGTGCTGTCAGCGGCGAAAGAAAAGAAAGATTGCTTGAACACATTAAAAATCCAAATGAAATGTGGTCGCGTGCAGGTGTTTCTGCTGTTGATATGTCAGCCTCCTATTATTTTGATGACGGCTATTGGAACGGCAATGTCTGGATGAGCCACCAGTGGTATATCTGGAAAACCATGCTTGATAATGGTGAAACCGATTTTGCTTTTGATATTGCAAATACTGCTCTTGATATGTGGAAGGCTGAAACGGATTTCACATACAACACATACGAATGCTTCGGCATCGCCACAAAGCGCGGCGGCTGGTTCCATAATTTCGGCGGTCTTTCTGCGCCAATCTGTATCTGGGCAAATGCTTATTATAAACCGCAGACGGTTACAACAGGCTTTGATTTGTGGACGGATTATCAGAAAACTACTGAAAACAGTGCTGAAATTTCCTTTAAATATTTTGGTGATAATGATAAATACAGCCTTATCGTTACATTAAGTGATAATTCTGAATATAAGGTTTATCTTGACGGCAGGGAAATTGATTTTGCTGAAAGAAATAAGGGCTCGCTTGAAATCACTTTAAGCGGTGACATTAAATCAGGTGTGCTTGAAATAAAAGAGGGGTAAAAATATGGCAAACAAAATTTACGGAAGTAATAATGAGCCGCTGAAAATTCAGTTTATTACCGACACGCATTATTACTCAAGAAAAAACGGCACAGAGGGCAAGGCTTATGAAAAGGATGAGTCCAAGTCACAGATGGTGGTTAAGGACAGTGACCTTGTATTAAAAAGAGCCTTTGATATGCTTTGTGAAGATATGTCCACTGATATTGTTGTTCTGTCAGGTGATACTACAAGAAACGGCGAGCTGACCTCACACGAGGAATTTATTGAAATGCTCCGTGACCTGAAAAAAAGGGGAAAGCGTGTTTATGTAATTACAGCTACCCACGATTTCCGTGACGGCGGTGTTTCAAAGGGCTTTGTCGGTGACAAGCAGATTGAGGTGCCTGCTGTTGAGGAAAGACACGATTTGTGGGATATGTATTATGAGTTCGGTCCGAATGAGGCAATTTCAACGCATCCCGATTCACTGAGCTATGTTGTTCAGCTTGCACCCGGCTATCGTCTGTTTGCTTTGAATGACGATACTAACTATAAGCCCGAGGGCGAACGTGGTTCAGGCTACAGTGATGACTGTATGAAATGGATTATGGAGCAGCTTGAGGATGCAAAGGCAAATGACCAGTTTGTTATTGCTATGACGCATCATCCGATGATTTCACCGTCACCGTTCTATTCCATTATCGGTAAGGGTGATATGCAGAGAAATCATGAAACTACGAGAGAAATCTTTGCGGATGCAGGCTTGCAGGTTATGCTCACAGGTCACACCCACGTGCATAATATCGGCTATATCACAACAGAAAAGGGCAATCGTTTTTATGACATTGCCTGCGGTGCTGTTATCGGCTGTCCGCCTGTAATGAGAAATGTTATTTTTGACCCTAAGAATGCAAAAGTTGATGTTGATACTGTTTTTGTTGATAATGTTGAGGGTCTTGATACACAGGGCAAATCCTTCCCTGAATATATGAAAGGCTTTTTCTTCGGTATGATTGCAAAGGTAATCTGGGCAATGGGCAATGATATTGATGTGCTTGCAGATATGACACCTGCCTTTTCAATCCCCGGTGAAAAGGTTAAAAAGCTCGGCTGGCTGATTAAGCCAATCGGTAAATTCCTCAATAAGCTCACCTTCAAAAAAATATGGAGGCTTTGCAAAAAGGAA
Organism: Ruminococcaceae bacterium UBA7101; assembly: GCA_002493325.1. Lineage (GTDB taxonomy): Bacteria > Bacillota > Clostridia > Oscillospirales > Acutalibacteraceae > Eubacterium_R. Next base: position 8,309 of record DKYL01000028.1, on the reverse strand, counting down.
TGCGGTTTGAAAAAATCCGATATTGAGGATATTAAGGACAACAGAGTTGTTGATTTCATCCTTGAGCTTGTTCAAAATCTGTATTGCGGTGATTCACCATATGGTCCTGATACAAGAGAGTATAAGCTCACCTGCGGTTTGCTGAATGTTATTGACAGTTTCCTTGATACAATCCATCTCAGTATTGGAAAATTCTTAAAGGGTGCAACAAGTGTTCGCAGTCTGGTTGAGCCTCTGCTCTGGAAGAACAGTGAGTTCAGGGACAGCGATGCAGTGCTGCCACTTTATCCGCTCTATGATGACAAAAATCCTGCACCAAAGGCAGAGAAAAAAGCAGAGTTTAACGATACTGTTAAAAAGAGCAAAAAAGGTCCGCTTGTTCTCCTTCTCCTTATCCTGCTTGTAATCTTAATACTTGCAGTTGTTGTGGGCATTGTTGCATTGATTGTCTGGGCAGTTATTGCAATCATTGGACTTTTTTAAATTGCTATTGCATTAGATAAAGAATAATGATATAATACTTTTGATAATTTAAAATTGAGAGGTAAAATTATGGCAAAAAATTTAAAAGATATTGATAATATGGCAGAGGAGAAAGGCTCCTGGCTTGTTACCGCATGGCAGTTTGTAAAATTCATTGTTGTATCTCTTCTTGCCTGTATTGTTCAGTTTGCACTTGTTAATCTTATTCCGTTAATCCCACAGGTTAAGGAGATGTACGGCACTGCATTCAAGTGGTTTGTATTTGATTATCCTGTTGAGGACGGTGGTCTTGGTTATTTCATCGCATTCAATGTAGCAAATATTGCAGCTCAGATTGTTGCTTTCTTCGTAAATAAGGAAAAGACCTTCAATTCAGGCGCAAATACAGCAATTGTTCTTCCGATTTACATCATCTTTACAATTGCTCTTATCTGTTTTTCAGCTTGGCTTTCACCGACACTTTATGGTATGTTCATCAACAAGTGGGGCTGGGCAGAGGCACTTGCACTGAATATTGCAACAGCGGTTTGCTCTGCAATTCAGTTCTTCCTCTATTTCCCTGTTGATAAGATTCTCTTCAAAAAGAAGAAGGAAGAAAAGGAAGCAGCAGCTTAATCCGTTTAAAGAAATGAAATCACAAAAGCACATCTCAAACGAGATGTGCTTTTTATATATATGGTCTGCCATAACAAATTCGTATTATTCAATAACATCGTGTGTGGTCAGAGAGACCGGCGAATAATGACAAGTATTTTGTCAGACTCTTTTCCACTTTTATGGTGTGTGTAATAGGTTAAACTTGTTAATGGCAGCTCTTACGGGTATAATATAAAATATAGTACAAAATATAATATAAATCATAATATATATTTTTTCTTCTGTCAAGTATAAAATATAACAGAGGTAAGTATATTGAGTGAAGAACTAATAATCGAACCAAAAGACCTTAAAGGTGAAGATGGTTATAAAAATATATCAATAAGAGTAAGAAAAGCTGATTTGGAAAAATTAGAAGATTTAAGTAATGAAACAAATCTCTCAAGAAATGCCCTTATAAATACTTTTATAAAATATGGCATTGAACACTACAAAATTAAAAATAAAAATGACAAATAATCGTAGGGGCGGATATTATCCGCCCGCGGGCACATAATATGTGCCCCTACAAATTATATATTTAAAGGAACGGTTAATATCGTTCCTTTTTTTATTGATTAATTTAACCTAATATGTTATTATGTTAAATGTAAAATTATGTTCAGAGGTAAAAATGTGGAGCTGTCAAAGAATGATAATATAGAACTGAATATTGATGCTTTGACCTCTGAGGGCAGCGGTGTAGGCAGATATAACGGTTTGGCGGTTTTTGTTAATGACACCGTTCCCGGTGATAAAATTATTGCACACATTATAAAACGCTCAAAAAACTATGCTGTTGGCAAGATTGAGAAAATACTTTCACCAAGTCCGTCAAGGATTGAAAGTGATTGCCCCTATTCCCAAAGATGCGGCGGCTGTTCCTTCAGAAATATGACCTATGATGAGGAGCTTAAATATAAGCTGTCAAGGGTGAATGACTCCCTTGAACGTATCGGTCATCTTGATATTCAGGTAGAAGAAATCATCGGTGCTGTGTCTGTTGATCATTACAGAAACAAGGCACAGTATCCTGTATCTGTCTGTGACGGTGAGCTGTTTGCAGGCTTTTACGCATATAAAAGCCACAGAATTATTCCGTGCTCTGACTGCCGTCTGCAGCCAAAGGAATTTGAACAGGGCATTAAGGTCTTTGAAAAATGGGTTGAGGCTGCTGATGTCACATCCTATGACGAGAATACAGGCAGGGGACTTTTAAGACATATTTATTTCCGCAAGGGCTTTGCCACTGATGAGCTTATGGCTTGTGCAGTGATTAACGGCGACGGTATTCCAAAAGCGGATTTGCTGATTGACCTTCTCAGAAAAAATCTGCCGAGTCTTAAATCAGTTGTTATAAATATAAATAAAAACAAAACAAATGTAATTCTCGGCAAAACCTCAAAAACAATCTGGGGCAGTGATACCATCAGTGACAAGCTCCTTGGCAAGAGCTTTGTGATTTCACCAAATTCTTTCTATCAGGTTAACCATAGCCAGTGTGAAAGACTGTATGAAAAGGCGAAAGAATATGCAGGGCTGACAGGCAGTGAGGTGCTCCTTGATTTATACTGCGGTGTCGGTACAATCGGCTTGACAATGGCTGACGTTGCAAAAAGGCTTGTCGGTATAGAGATTATTCCACAGGCTGTTGAAAATGCAAAAATCAATGCTGCGTTAAACAAAATTACAAATGCAGAATTTATTTGTGCCGATGCGGCAAAGGGTGCTGAGCTGTTGAGAAAAAAGGGAATAACACCTGATGTTATTATCCTTGACCCTCCCCGTAAGGGCTGTGACAAAGTACTGCTTGATACCGTGGTGCAGATGTCACCAAAGAAAATTGTCTATGTTTCCTGCGACAGTGCCACATTGGCAAGAGATTTGGAAATACTAAAAAATAAGAATTATACTGCTCAGCGGGTGACAGCCGTGGATATGTTCCCGCGCACTCCCCACGTTGAGGCAGTGGCACAAATAGTCAGAAATAATTAAACAGGTGATACTATGAAACTTAAAAAAGGAATTGTTACAAATTCAATAGACGGTGAAAGCTTTGCAATCGCAACAGGTGAGGCAGCAAAGGAATTTAACGGTCTTGTTAAAAACAACCCTACTGCTGCATTCATTTTTGAACTGCTTAAAACAGAGCAGACAGAGGACAGCATTGTTGCTGCTATGCTTGAAAAATATGAGGTTGACGAGCCTACTGTCAGAGCAGATGTTAAGGAGCTGCTGGCTCTGCTTAAATCAAAAAATCTGATTGAGGACTGATTATGGAATATTTATCTCCTGAGAGTGAATATCTTATATCCCTTTTAAAATCGGCAGTAAGGGGCGAGCGTGCTCCTGCTGCACCTGAGGATATTGACTGGAAAAAGCTTGTTGACCTTTCAAAAAAACAGCAGGTTTATTCCGTCATTTGTCCTGTTTTAAATGTAAAAGCACTTCCGCCAAAGCAGGCACAGGAGCTTCAGCTTTATAATCAGAATGAGCTTTTGCGTATTATCGCAATGAAAAGCGAGCTTGAAAGCATTGAAAAAGAGCTTGAAAATCATCAGGTTAAATATATGCTGCTGAAGGGCAGTGTTCTGCGTAACTATTACCCTCAGTCAAAAATGCGTCAGATGAGTGATATTGACATTTTGTTTGACGGCGCTAAGCGTGAAGCGGTTGCAGGTATTATGCAGAAAATGGGGTATTCTGTTACAAATAACAGTGATAACAGCGATGATTATTTTAAAGCACCATTTTATACCTTTGAATTTCACCGCAAGCTGTTTTTTGAGGGTGCTGATTTCTGCCCTGATTTAGGTAATGTGTGGGAAAAGGCTGTTGTTGACAACAGCAGGAATTGTCTTTATCATATGGATTTGAATGATATGTATATTTATAATATCTGCCATATGTACAAGCATTTTATCAAAAGCTGCTGTGGTATCAGATTTTTGATTGATAATTACTTGTTTTTGAAAAAAGAAAATAATAAGCTGAATTGGAAATATATCGAAAATCGTTTTAGCGAAATAGGCATTCTTGATTTTGAAAAGCAGACAAGGGCACTTGCTTTTCATATTTTTGACGGCAGCGCATTGACCACTGAGGATGCAAAACAGCTTTATTATTATACAAGCTTTGGAATTTACGGTGATTTCAGAGGTGCCGCTGTGCAGGATTATTCAAAGCACAGAGATAATAATTCAAAAGCCGCAGCAGGAATTGGCTTTATTTTTAAAAGGATTTTTCCTGATAAAAAAAATATGGAACGGTTTTATCCGTATCTGAAAGAAAAACCTTATTTAATTGGCTTTGCATACCTTCAGCGTCTTTTTAAAGGAATTTTCCATTTTAAAAAGGCTATGGATGAGCTGGAGTCTATAAATGATTTGAATAAATAAAATTACGGAGGTTTAACCTTGGCAGTTGATAAAAAGCATATCAGAAATTTTTCAATCATTGCTCATATTGATCACGGAAAATCAACCCTTGCCGACCGTCTGCTGGAGCTTACAAGCTCTGTTGCAAGGCGGGATATGCAGGAGCAGATTCTCGATGATATGGATCTTGAGCGTGAAAGAGGAATAACAATAAAAGCCCACGCTGTTAAGCTTGATTACAAGGCAAAAAACGGTGAGCTTTATGAATTTAATTTAATAGATACACCGGGTCACGTTGACTTCAACTATGAGGTTTCACGTTCCCTTGCAGCCTGTGAGGGTGCAATACTTATTGTTGATGCGTCACAGGGTGTTGAGGCACAGACCCTTGCAAATACTTACCTTGCACTTGACCACGACCTTGACATACTTCCTGTTATCAATAAAATTGACCTTCCTGCAGCAGATCCTGAAAGGGTTGCCGAGGAGGTTGAGGAGGTTATCGGTATTCCATGTCTGGAAGCACCTCGTGTAAGTGCCAAGACAGGTGAGAATGTTGAGGAGGTTTTAGAGTATATTGTCAACGAGGTTTCACCGCCTGTCGGTGATGATGACAAGCCGCTTAAAGCACTGATTTTTGACTCAATCTACGATTCTTACCGTGGTGTAATCGTTTATGTAAGATTGATGGACGGCAAAATTAAGGCAGGCGACACAATGCGGATGATGGCAACAGGTGCCGAGTTCACTGTTGTTGAGGTTGGTTATATGAGGGCAACCTCTCTCGAAAAAACCGATTGCCTTTGTGCCGGTGAAGTTGGCTATATCACTGCATCCATTAAAACCGTAAGCGAAGCCAGAGTCGGCGATACAGTAACCCTTGCATCTAATCCTGCACCTGAGGCACTCCCCGGCTACCGTCGTGTTAATCCTATGGTGTTCTGCGGTGTTTACCCTGCTGATGGTGCTTATTATGAGCCTCTTCGTGATGCTCTTGAAAAGCTGCAGCTTAATGATGCATCCTTGTCCTATGAGCCTGAAACCTCAGGCGCACTGGGATTCGGCTTCAGATGCGGTTTTCTCGGTCTTCTTCATCTTGAAATCATTGAGGAGCGTCTTGAACGTGAGTATGGTCTTGAGCTGATTACGACTGTTCCGAGCGTTGTTTATAAAATATATCTGAATGACGGCACAATGGTTGAGATTGATAATCCTACAAATTATCCTGACCCTGCCATTATTGATTACTGTGAGGAGCCGTTCTCTAATGCGCATATCTATGTGCCCAGTGAATTTGTCGGCACAATTATGGATATGTGTCAGGAAAGACGCGGTATATTCAAGGATATGAATTATATCACCCCCGACAGAGTGGATATTCATTATGAGCTTCCCCTCAATGAAATTATCTATGATTTCTTTGATGCACTCAAATCAAGAACCCGTGGTTATGCATCCTTTGATTATGAAATTGCCGATTACCGAAAGAGTGATTTGTGCAAGGTTGATGTTCTGCTCAATGGTGACATTATTGATGCCCTGTCCTTTATTATCCATAGGGAAAAGGTTTATGTCCGTGCAAGAAAAATTGCCGAGCAGTTAAAGAAGCATATCCCAAGGCATCTGTTTGAAATCCCGATTCAGGTTGCAATCGGCGGAAAGGTTATCGCACGTGAAACCGTTAAGGCATTGCGTAAGGACGTGCTTGCCAAGTGCTACGGCGGTGACGTTACCCGTAAGAAAAAGCTGCTTGAAAAGCAGAAAGAGGGCAAAAAGCGTATGCGTCAGTTCGGTTCTGTTGAAGTTCCGCAGGAGGCATTCCTCGCTGTCCTCAAGCTTTCAAGTGATGATGAGTAAATAAAACGAACGCAGAAATATGTTTTTCTGCGTTCGTTTTATTCTGCTTCGCATACGGCAATGCAGTATTCATTGATATTATCAAATTCCTTAAATCTATATATTTTCCCTTCATATTCACAATAAGGCTTATCTGTTTCCAATCCTTTGATTGTAAATGAATTAAGCGGTATTGCCAGTCCTTTGCCCACAGCTTTAATAAAACTTTCTTTATATGTCCAGATTCTAAAAAAATCTTCAGTGCTTTTTACATATTCACGTTCATCAGCAGTGAAAAATCTGTCTGCAATTCTGAGATTAACATCTTTTATCTGCTGAATATCACAGCCGATTTCTATGTCAGACATTACAACCATTGCATAATCACCTGAATGTGAAATACTGAAATGCAATTCCTCTGCATTCATAAAATAAGGCTTGCCGTAATCATTTGTTGAATATTGCATTTTTTTTTCGCAAAGTCCGTATTTCCTCAATGCCTTATCAAGCAAAAGACTTGATAAAATACTCAGCTTTCTGTCTTTTTCACTTTTGTACTTTATTGCTTTTTTTATCCGATACGCAGATATAATCTCTGTCAAATCATCAGTCGGTATCTCATCAATACCTGCAATATACAAATCAAAACTCATATATTTAGCATATCATATTTTACGCTTTTGGTAAAGTATAATTTGACAGCAGTTATTCACTTTGATATACTACATATATTAGCGAAAGGATGATAGTTATGGCAGTAAATGTAGAAAAAACAAAAAGCAAGCATAAAGGACTGAAAGTATTGGGAATTGTAATCGGTATTATTTTAGCAGTTGCAATCGTTGCGGAAATATTTATCAGTGTTGTTATAAGACCTGTTGATGATTCCAGCGAAAAGGCTGTTGCCGTAGGCGGAATGATAGTATCCGATACAGTGGATTTTAAAAGCGACAGCGCAAAAGGCTTAGAAAAAAATCCTGTTATCCGTATGATGCAGATGATTTGGCGTTTTTGTTATGACGGTGATATGAAAAAGCACGCAGACCAGACACCTCCTGTTGTGGATGAGGTCAAGGATATTGCGTATATTGATGACGGAAACAGGTATCATAAGCTTGATGTGTATTATCCGCAGAATCTTTCAGCAGATGAGAAACTTCCTGTGGTTATCGATATTCACGGCGGCGGCTGGATGTATGCCGAAAAGAATCTTAATGAGTATTATTGTAAAGCTATTGCTGACAGAGGTTATGTTGTTTTCAATTTGAGCTACAGATTAGTACCTGATGTTACAGTCAATGAACAGCTTCAGGATGTTGCCTGCGCTCTTAAGTGGATTCAGGAAAATATGGATGCTTATCCTTGTGATACCGAGCATATTTTGCTTACAGGTGATTCAGCCGGCGGTCAGCTTGCTGCATATTCTGCAGTGCTGCTTCAAAGTGCTGAGCTGAGGGAGATATTCGGTACTGTCGATGCTGGTATGGAGATTGATGCGCTTGTGCTTACTTCCCCTGTGCCTTATATGAAGGATGGTGCACTCAGTGTTTATACAAAACTGTTGTGGGGAAGTGATTATAAGTCAAAGGCTACATATAATTATATGAATCTGGATGAAATTATTGATTATGCAAAATTCCCTCCCACATATCTCATAACAAGCAGTGGTGATTCTTTGGCGCATGACCAGACTGTTAAAACTGCACAGTTGCTCGAAAGCAAGGGTGTGGAATATGTGCTTAAGGATTATGAAAAGCATAACGGCAAAAGTCTTGTCCACGTTTTCAGTGTGCTTTATCCTTTTGATGATATCGGTTCAAGCACCATTGATGAGGCACTTGATTTCTATGATAGTATAATTGAAAAATAAAATAAAAAATTATTAAATAAATTCAATAATAATCTTGACATATCGCTAATTTTATGATAATATTATTCAGCAATAAGCGATATAGAGGTATAGTGTAACGGTAACAC